>JAYVOP010000151.1:0-6493 GCA_043757865.1 Verrucomicrobiales bacterium
CATTTAGTGGCTCCAGAAACGCGGCAGGCGGACGGCAGCACGCGCATCACTTACAATGCTGGCGGCACCGCTCGACTGGATTATATTTTCGCGAAAGAGAGCCTCACCAGCGCGGGCTTGTATGTGGGGGAAGTTTACAATAGCCGCCTGGAATCAGCCTGCGATGGGCTTCCCAAGGCTGGGGCGGCCCCCACGGCGGAGACTAGCTACCTAGCCTCAGATCACTTTGCGGTCTTCGCAGATGTGGCTCTCAGTCTCATGCCCAAGCTCACCCTAACGGCCCCCGTGGCTTGGGTAAATGAAGCTAGCACCAGCACGGTCAATCTCACGCTCACGCTCACGCTCACGCTCTCCGCCGCGCCCGGAGCGCAGCCCGTCATCGTGACGCTGAGCGAGCCCGTGCCAGGACGGATTCGCTTGCCCGTGGGCTCCGTGACGTTCACTGGCAGCCAGACCACGGCTAACATTCCGGTGGAAATATTGCATCCTCCAGCCGTGGATCCGCATCGCCTCGTGACCGTGCTAGCCACTGCGCCTAACTGGTTCAACGGCAAGGCTACGCTTGAGATTCGGAATCAAGAAGCGGGTGGCGCATTGGTCATCAGCCAATACCTGGAGCCGCTGGCCAGCAGTGGTCCCAAGGCCGTGGAGCTGTGGAATCAGGCCGGAGCCACGCTCGATTTCACCAAGCAACCACTGACCATCAAACGCTATACCAATGGCGATGCCACGGGCGTCAACGAAGCCCGCGTGGAGTTCGGCATCCTAGATGCGGGGCAAGTCCTCGTCATAGGCGACAGCGCCACGGGCGAATACTTACTAACGCAAGGCTTGATCCAGCCAGACGCCACGCTCACGCCCACCAGCGCGCCCTCCGGCACCGCCTTCTATGATGCCGCCGGGCGGCTGAAGTTTTGGAAAGATTCCTTTACCTACAATGGCAATGACGCGCTGGAAGTGCTCTTTAATTTCACGCGCATGGACGTGCTCGGGACCATTGGCCAAGACCCCGGCAACGCCTGGGCGGGCAGCGGCGTTTCCACGCAGAATCAAAGCCTGGGGCTGCGTGCAGGCTTGGCCACGGGCACCAGTGGCTTTACCGATCCGAGCACGCGCTTTACCACTGTCAGCACCACCGATGCCCTGACGGGATTCGGCGTCCCCCCCACCGGCACGGATAACTACCTGCTGTGGGCCTCAGGAAATGCGCTCAGCGGCTTGGATCGATCCCTGGAGGCTGATCCTGATGGCGACGCGCTGGCCAATCTGCTGGAGTATGCCCTCAACTCCAATCCCCACACCAGCACCGCCGGACCGCTGGTGCTCAGTGGGGCGCAGCTGGCCATCACCATCCGCCAGCCCCTGCCGCTGGAGCCGCTAACCTACGGCCTGGAAGCCTCCCCGGACCTCCACACCTGGACCAGCAGTGCCCTGCTCGGCACCTCCGAAGCCCTGGCCAATGGCATGCAAACGCTGCGCTGGACGCTCCCCCTGACTGGCGGGCATTCCTTCTATCGCTTTGTGGTGAAACGCGGCTGAGTCTAATATTTCTCGCAAAAAGGCAAAACGATAATTTCCAAAGCAACAAGGCGTGCTACGATGCGCGGTCCTTCCCCCTATGTCCGCTATCCAAACCTTCCGTCATTACCGTATCTCTCAAGACCCCAGTGGCGGGGCCGTGGAGGTATGGCGCAGTGGGAGCGAGGTGGTCTGCGTGGCCGTGGATACGCTGCGGCAGGTGTTTGTGGAATTGCATGTCGGCATCGCAGATCCCAGTCTGACGCGGGAACTGAAACCTTTCCAACAACTGGCCAATCAAGCCGGGCAGATCCGCCACCGCCATTTACTAAC
Organism: Verrucomicrobiales bacterium; assembly: GCA_043757865.1. GTDB lineage: Bacteria > Verrucomicrobiota > Verrucomicrobiia > Verrucomicrobiales > V1-33 > JAGNEJ01. The sequence goes on from JAYVOP010000151.1 coordinate 1,852, forward strand.
GATCCTGGATAGTGGTGAGGATGAAGGTGCGAATTATTACGTGACGGAATTTGTCGATGGCGAGCGGCTAGACTCCTACCTGGCCCGCTGCAATCCGCTGCCTACCTGGCTGGCACTGCTGATCCTGACGCAACTCACGGAAGGGCTGCAATCCTTATCCCAGCAGCCTGCGCTGCTGGCTAACCTGAACCTCTTTAACTCCACCATCCAACTGCTAGGCGAAGGCCCGCCGGAGATCGTCTGCAAAATAGCCGATCTGGCCCTGACGCTAGAGCCCGAGAAATCCGCCCTTTCCCTAGCCGTCAGCACGCAGCGCATCATCCGGGATAGCGCGCGGCTGCTCTATTATATGCTAACGGGAAAGATGCCCGCGGAAGTGCCCCGCACCGCGGAGATGGCCGCGCTGGCTCCCGAGTTAGCATTCCTCCTCACGGCGTTAGGCCAGAGCGCCCATGCGCACCATCCGGCTGGTCTGGACCAACTGGCGAATCTGGTCAGCCGTTGCCAGCACGATCTGCCTGCGGAGTCTGGCGGCACCCGTCCTCCCCGGCTCACCGCATCCCTCCAGCCGCGGCTGCCACTCCAGTCACACTATCTTTCCCCCACCACCGTGGCGGAGGCCGTGAGCGCAGATTATGCCGTGGATGCCAAGCCCTTCGATGCCGCCCATCCCTACCGCCAAGCCGCCACCCTGCGGTCCACGCGGGCGGCGGCCAGTGTGCAGCTCCTGCCGCCAGACCGTCTGATGGCGCGGGATTATGCGCGGAACTTACGCACCGCCGTGCAGCGGCTGAATGCGCTGGATCATCCCAATCTCCTCCGCGTCCTAACCTATCCGGATAGTGAAGCCCAGGAATTCTATGTGGAAGAAGCCACGGGGAAATATCACCTCGCCTCCGTGCTGCGTTTAAAGGGCGGCTTCGATGTCCAAGATTGCACGCTAGTGCTTGAGCAACTGCTGGAAGCCAACCGCCAAGCGGAGGGTTGCGGCGTCACGCCCGTGCTGCGTTCCTTGGCGCACATTCACCTGCATTTCACGGACCCCAGGGGGGAAACAGAACTCCCGGCGGAGGCCACCCTAGCCTCACTCCCCCTAGCGGACTGGCCCGCATTCCGTCTCCGCGTCCGCACCTATCCCACCGCCCTCAGCCTCAGCCAGCCAGAGCGCTACCAGTTAGAACGCTGGCTCCCTGCGGGGCATCCTGGCCTGGATTCCTCGCCCACCCAGAAATCTAGCTCCCTGCTCACGCCGCTCACGGCTAGGGATTGCGCGCTCTTTATCGCCATCTTTACCGCCGGGAATCCAGATCTCTCGGAAAAGCTCCGCCACCACGTCCTGGATCATTTACGCCTCCGCAAAGGCGAGCACCAGCCCACGCCCCAGGACTTCGTGACGCGCCTAGCCGCCATGTCAGGACGCCTGTTAGTTACCCAGGCCACCCCTGGCAAAATGCCTAAGAAAAAGCCTGCTCACGAGGAGTTGGAACTCCAGTTCGAGACTGCTTCCGCGCCCTCCTTTTTCGCTCCCCTCCATGATCCGCCACCCGCTGAGGCCTATCCCGCAGCCCCCGCTGGGGGGTTTGCAGAGATGCTCTTCGGCGGCCAACTCCCGCAGCATCCAGATGATGACCTTGGCCCCGTGCCCACCAGCATGTTCGGCCTTCCGGCCGAGCCCGAGGAGCCGTTGATTGGCCACCGCAATTTCCTGGATGGCCCCGACCCAGATGATCCACGCCTTGATCCTCACGCGCATTACGATGAGGAAACGGAGCCCAAGCGCAGCGGCACCCTGGCGCTCATCCTCCTGGTCGTGCTTGTGGCCGGACTCGTGGCCGGACTCATGGCGCACTTTACGGGCCGCGCCTTTTGGCTGCATCAGTAAACTCCGCGCTTCGGCCAATTTATTTCACGTTTGCTGAATTTCTTATTCGCCTCCGTGCAGATTGATGATACGGTCCCCGCACTGAAACGCACATGGACTTTTTCTTCTCATGGCTGGCCGATCACGGCAAGGCGATCCTGGAAATGACCCTCATTTCCGGCGGCCTGTGGTATGTCCACCAACGGCTGCGCCCGGTTTCGGGGGCGCGTCGCCTCATTGAGTTAATCGTCTGGCTGCTAGCCGCATTCTTGGTGGCAGATGCGTTCAATCTGGTGCTCATCAAGACGTTTATGGGCTTCATCGTGGTGGGGTTAGTGGTGCTCTTCCAGCCGGAGCTGCGGCATGGATTCGTGTCCATCGTGGGGCATCGTTTGTTCACGCCCGCGCAGAACTATACGGAGTTGATTGAGCAGTTAGAGGAGGCCGTGGTGCAGCTCTCCGCCAAGCGCTATGGCGCGCTCTTCGCCATCGAACGGGGCATGGACCTCAAACAATTTCTGGAAACGGGCGTGGAGATCGACAGTAAATTTAGCCCGGCCCTCATTATGACGTTGTTCCATCCTAAGACCATCTTGCATGATGGCGGCATGATCCTCAAAGAAGGCCGCGTGGAAGGCGCGGGTTGCGTCTTCCCGGTCAGCCAGCGGGAGTTGCTAGACCGCAGCATCGGCCTGCGGCATCGCGCGGCCATGGGCATCACGGAACAGACGGACGCCATTGCCATCGTGGTCTCTGAGGAAACGGGCCAGATCAGCATCGCCCGTGCGGGCGAACTGGATCAAGCCCTCACGCCCCATCTCTTTAAACAACGCCTCACAGAGCTGCTTGGCGTCGGAAAAGCCCCTGCCGAGCCAGAGCGCGCGCTCAGCCCAGAGCGACCCGTGACCAAACGTCTGGAAGCATGACCTGGGGTGGACGTTTCCAAGCACTACTGCTCCGCAGCAACCCGAGCCTAGCAGCCGACTTTGGAGGCCGGAGCGTGGGGACGTTGAGCCCTCGATGGCCTCGAAACTCGGCGGCTACGCGCAGTGCTCTCCTCGCCCTCCTGCCTTGGCTCGTCAGTTGTGGCAGCGTCGGGCCGTATGCGCCCCAAGCCATCTCCCAGGCTGCCCAGACGCTGCGCCAACCCGGCCTAGCCCATGCCCAACGCCTGCTCATAGAGGCAGATCTCCTCCACCGCTACCCAGACGTAGCCATGGTTTACCGACTCCGCGCAGGCCAGCTCGCCACCCAAGCCCTAACCACCGATCACCACCACGATGCCGAGGCCCTGGGCCTCCTCAATGCTGCCCAGGCGCACCTCCCAGCGGCCCTCATCCATGCCGCTGAGGCCACTAAAATTTACCGTTATGCAGGCCTCACTTACGAACTGAGTGCCCCCGAGCCTAACCACACCGGAACCCATGCCCTGCGGGAGTTTTCCAAAATAGAACCGGCCGCCCTGGTGCCGCAGACATTGTGTAAAAAGCGCCTCGTGGAGCCCGGCCTCGGCACCCCATTAGTCGCCCATTGGCAACCGCCGACCGATCAAAAGCTCGCCAAGTTCGTTTCCCACCGAGGCTACCTAGAGCCCATCACCTCCGTGGCCACCTACGCGCCAGCTCAGCATCCAGGCGGGCCGCAGCGCGTGACGCTGAGTTTCCTAGACCCCACGGCCCAGCGCCACGTGACGCTGGGCCAGCGCACCTTTCCCCTAGCCGCAGATTTCACCGCTCCCGTGGAAGCCATCTCCCGGAACGTGCGGGAAGTCTCGCTGGGGCTCTTAGGCCTCTTCCTCCCCCAGTCCCAGGACGCCGAGGTGAACCTGCTAGAGCCCTACGATCCGCACCGCATCCCCGTGCTGTTCGTGCATGGATTAATTAGCCACCCGCGCATGTGGCGGGATGTGTATAACGAGCTGCGTGCAGACCCCGATCTGCGGGGGAAATACCAATTCTGGTCCTACCGCTACCCCAGCGGCTGGCCCGTGCTCTACTCCGCGCTGCGCCTGCGCCAAGAACTTGCCAGCCTGGACCGCATCCTGGGCCACCATCCGCGCCTCGTCCTCATCGGCCATAGCATGGGCGGCCTCGTCTCCCGCCTCCAAGCCATCTCCCCAGGCCGGGAAATCTGGAACGCCAACTACGGCCCCGCCGCCACCGCGCGCTATACCAAACTCCCCGCAGACCATCTCAATAAACAGATGATGCTCTTCCAGCGGAACCCAGACATCGCCCGCCTCATCTTCATCTGCGTCCCACATCGGGGCAGTAAAATTGCCGATCTCTCCATCGTCAATTATCTGGCCAGCCTAATCCGCCTCCCGGCTAGCATCGTGGCCAGCGTAGCGGACCTCCCCACCACCCTAGCCAAGGGCGGACTCATGAATGGCGTCAACCGCCTCAGCCCCTCGGATCCCACCGCCGCCGCCTTAGACCGCGTGCGCATCCCCGTGCCGTATCATTCCATCATAGGCGACCGGGGCCGGGGCGATACCCCGCACAGCTCGGATGGAGCCGTAGAATACTGGAGCAGCCACCTGGACGGAGCCGCCAGCGAATCCATCGTCCCCGGCCCCCACAGCGCCTACGATCACCCCCAAACGATTGCAGAACTAAAGCGCATCCTCCTCGCCCACCCCGCATTTCCCTAGCTGCGCCATTCCTCTGTCAATCTTGTAATTAACCCGAACGCCGCTTTTGAATGAAGTTTGGCGGTGTTGAGTGGGATCAAATCCCCTCGCCGCCGGGTGACAGGGTGTCCCCATCGACCTCCGGTCTT
>JAYVOP010000152.1:0-1781 GCA_043757865.1 Verrucomicrobiales bacterium
ATCCCCGTCAAGAGCATCAAACGGGCGATCTATCTGGCCTCCCTCAAGCCAATCGCTGCTGCCAACACGACCATCATTATGTTACAGGATGGCACCTACCTAGGCGCAGACAACCGAGACTGGCCTCTCCCCTCGGACCGGATCATCCGCATCCGCAGCGTCAATGGCCCCGCACGGACAGTGGTGGATTTCCAAAATGCCGGGCGGGCAGCCACCGTCTCCTCATACATCACTGCCCTCGACATCCGGGGTGTCACTTTTCGCAACGGTAAAGCCTCAGGCACTAGTCCTGACGGCGGGGCCATCCTGATTAACTACAGTGCCTACACAGGCACTTACATTGTGCGGAGTGCTAGCTTTACGAACTGCAATTTTGTGGGCTGCACTGCCGAAGGTTCTGGTGGGGCGGTTTGCATTAAGGCCTACCGCACGGTGAATTTCACTCAATGCCAATTTCTGGGGAATGCCGCTAGCTACGGAGGATCCATCGCACTCTGTGCTGCCAGCAGTGGTTTCACGGCGGACCGGTCCACCTTCACTTATAACGAGGCGAAGTATTACGGAGGAGCCATCTACAGCGCCCCAGGTGCCCCAGGTGCGCCACCGAATACCGGTTCTCCATCTGCGGTGGTGCGCCTCACAGATTCCACCTTCTCTTACAACATGGCTGGCCCAGACGGCACCATTGCTGGGCAGACCATCTGCCCGGAGGGTGGGGCTCTCTGGCTGGGCAGACGCGTCGAAAATATCGGCATAGATTCGGCTGGGGTGCGCTATGCCCGCATCTCCAAATGTGACTTCATGGCCAACTCCGCCTTGGGGGCGGGAGGCGCGGCCTGTGTGGCCGCGGGCAATCCTAATTTTGTGGATTGTAACTTCCTCAATAATATCGCCTGCGGGTTTGCTTATCTGGGCACTGCCGCCAATACCCTGCCCACAGGTTGCAGCCGCTCCGGTGGCGCGCTCTTGCTGCGTGGGGACACGGGTATGGCCACCACCAGATTCTCCCGTTGTGTGCTTCGCAAAAATTTCACGGAAGGCGCAGGCGGAGCGCTTGAAGGCGGGGCAGGAAAGGTTAGGGTGAGCAACTGCGCCATTCTGGAAAATGTGGCCCTGGGCCCTGGCGGCGGCATCCACGCCACCTCAGGGGCGGATCTCACGCTCAATCATAACACCATCTGCCAGAACTCGGCTGGCACCACCACTTCCCCCGCTGGTAGGTTAGGTGGGGGCCTGCATGGGGCCCTGGGCTCCATTGTCAGTCTAGATCATTCCATTATTTGGCGGAACCGTGCCAAGCAGACTGCCATCGACAACATCGTCCCCATGCTAGGCCAAGCCGCAGGAGGTGCCCTCACCGCCGTCCGCTCGAATTTTGAAGAACTCCAGTCTGGCACAGGCACGGTGGTGCTCGGACAGATTGTTTCCTATCCCCCCTTCTTCGCCCAGGACGGCTATCACCTGCATCTCAATTCCCCTGACCGCCATCCCCCCTATACTGAGGACCTCACGGTGGCCCCACTCGCCTCCTCATCAGACAACATACGTTACAATGCAGAATTTGAAGCGAAAGCTGACATCGACCACGAGGTGCCCACCTCCGCTCTCACGGATAATGCCTACTGCGGGTGCGATCTCTTCTATGATTCCGATGATGATTTTCTCCCAGATGTCCAAGAACTAGCCATCATCAAATCCGGCATCCTGGGCTCCACCGCCACCCTAGCGGACGTCAAGCCCGAGGACGATACCCTGGGCCAGGGCCAGTCGAATTATAACGC
>JAYVOP010000153.1:0-1775 GCA_043757865.1 Verrucomicrobiales bacterium
ACGCCCCATTTTTCCAAACCCTAAACCATCGCAGCGGACGGTAACTCCGCGCTTCATTACCATGACTATCATCAAAAACATCGGCCTACTCTTACTGTCCATTTACCTCATCATCATTGGGGTCATCGGCACCTTCGGCATCACGCTTGGCCAACTCAGCGTTGCCCTCCCCGTGCTCGCGCTAGCCGCAGGCATCTGCATCCTCATTGGGAAATGAATGGAGCGCGGAGTTGCCCTCCGCTCCACCACGCAAGCCCCAAAGCACCCATCAATCGATCAATCCCAGCGGCGTCCAACTCCGCGCTTCCTCCAACCCATTATTATGATCACTAAACTCGCTATCCTCACAGCTATATTCCTCAGCAATTCCACGGCAGCTGGACCCGCACCCATTGAGCTTGGAGAAGCCGCGCACTTCGCCATCCTCGCTGGGGCCACGATCACCAACACTGGAGGCGGTACCATCCGGGGCGATGTAGGCGCTAGTCCTATCACCGGGTCGGCCATCCATTTAACCCAAGCCCAAGTGCAAGGAACCATCTTTAGTGTGGATGCGGCCGGCCCTCCTGGAAGCGTCATCGATCCTGCTTTGCTCCTAGCCGCCAAGGGCGCGCTAACCACCGCGTATAACGATGCCGCTGGTCGCACGCCAGTGCCCTCTGGACCGTTTCTGAATCCTGGTAATGGCAACATCGGTGGCCTAAGCTTGATCCCTGGTCTCTATAAATTCACTGGCACCGCCTCTGTGGACGGATCAGACGTGACGCTGATCGGCGGAGCGAATGATGTGTGGATTTTCCAAATCGCTGCGGACCTCCAGATCGCCAGCGGCAAGCGAGTCCTGCTCGCAGGTGGGGCGCAAGCGCGCAATATTTTCTGGCAAGTGGGCACTTCTGCCGTCATCGGCACCTTTGCGGTGATGAAAGGCATCATCATGGCAGACCAATCGATCACCATGAAAACAAGTAGCACCATGGACGGCAAGGCGTTGGCCTTTTCGGCGGGGGTCACTTACAACGGAGATGCCGGGGGCACCCTTACCTCTCCAGATGATCCTATCTTTACAAGGATCACACGTGCTCCCACCGGGGCGGTCACGCTAACGCTGCGCACCACGCCTTACTTTCAGATCAATTTACAAACGAGCACCAGCATGACCAGCGGCACGTGGACCACCATCGCTACAGATACCCCGCAGACGACCCCCTGGACATTCACCCACAGCGGAGCCCTAGCCACTGGCCCAAAGCGCTTCTACCGCGCTTGGCTGACCACACCTTAGTTGGCGCGCGGAGTGGCCCTCCGACCCATCACGCAAAGCAAGGCCCACCCGCTGCTAAAGCCTGGAACCCTCGCAGTGGAGGTCAACTCCCGCTCCATTCAACCCGTAACCACTACCCATTATGATTTCCGGCACTGAGTTCTTCATGCTAGTTAAAGTCAATTCTGGGCTTCACAGCGATATGAAAACCATGGCTAAAGCACTCCGCCGCAGTGGTTTCAATTTGTGTGTTACAGTGCTTCCGCGTTGAAGAAACATCACTTAGAGGGGGGCTGGTTGAGGTCGAAACAGCAGCCCAGTGTGGAGGCCATCGGGGCCGCATTTAAAAACTTTTGCATTTCATCAGGAGTCAGAGCCGCTGGATTCGGCTGCGCAGGCTAGAAGGTAGCAAACGTAGCCGCCAAAGTCAGGTTCGTTGAGATAATATTACGAATAGTAACAGTGCGCTGGGCTAAGCTCCGGAAGCTACTGCGCCCTTGATGGTCACGCAATA
>JAYVOP010000154.1:0-24331 GCA_043757865.1 Verrucomicrobiales bacterium
TGGCGGCGTAACTCAGGAACCCAAAATGCCGCACGCGCTCTTCGGCCAGGGAGGCCGGATCCACCGCCGCCCACTCACTGAGTTGGCGCACCGCGCACCCATAGGAATCGACCGTGCGGACGGCCAAACCTTTGAGTTGGACAGGCCCCAGGAAACCCGCTAGAGAAGGATCCGATGATGTTTTTTGCTGTTCATAAGGCCAGTGTCATCGCTCGCCACCCCAAGTCAGTCCAACGCCATCCGCGCGAAAATAGACCAGTGTGGCCTGTCCAAATTTCTCCAAAACCGCCCCCGCCGCGAAGCGTTTCGCGCTAGCGAATTCGTTCAACAAGGCGCTAGCGAACTCCGGGCTTTGGCGTTCAGTTGCCGAGGCTAAGGTGGTGGCTGGCTTAAGAGCCGCGAGGTATCCCGTGGGAAGCCCCCCCAGACCATAGCCTTAGGGACACGATCAAAGCGAAGATTTCCAAGTGGACAAATGAGGGAGGCACCGCACCTTGGCGGCCTTCAACGCCCACCCCTCATTTATCCCATGCTCGTCTCTTTAAATTGGCTCTCCCAACACCTCAATCTCACTGGCCGTTCCCCGCAGGAACTGGCGGATATGCTGACGTTTGCGGGCATCGAAGTAGAGCATACAGAATCCAAGGGCCTGCGCAGTGAGCAGATCGTAGTGGCGCAAGTGACCTCCTACGAGCCGCATCCGAATGCGGATCGGCTGCGGCTCTGCCAAGTGGATGACGGCTCTGGCACGCCGCGCCAGATCGTGTGTGGTGCCAGCAACTTTCAGCCGGGGGATAAGGTGCCGTTAGCATTACCGGGAGCCGTGATGCCGGGAAATTTTTCCATCAAGGAAAGCAAGCTGCGAGGCGTGCTGAGCCAAGGTATGATGTGCAGTGGCAAGGAGTTAGGATTGGAGCAGGATAGCGATGGGCTGCTGATTCTGAACCCCGCATTTCCCGTCGGCGTGCCACTGCATGAGGTGGTGGAAACGGACACCATTTTCGAGCTGGAGGTCACGCCGAATCGGCCAGACTGCCTCAGCCACGCGGGGGTGGCGCGGGAGCTAGCCGCACTGGCCAAGGTGCCGCTGAAATCGTCCGTGGCCGCGGGGGAGCCGCCGACCGCGCCTGCCATGTCAGAGATCGCACTGTTAGCGGCGGAGCGTTGTCCCTTTTACACCGTGCGGAAAATCGACGGCGTGCGCGTTGGACCGAGCCCGGAGTGGTTGCAGAAACGGCTCCAGAGCATCGGCCTGCGGCCCATCAATAACGTGGTGGACATCACCAATTATGTCCTCATGGAACTCGGCCAGCCGCTCCATGCCTTCGATGCTAGTAAAGTGTCCGGCCCGCTGACCATCCGCACTGCGCAGGCGGAGGGAAATTTCCTGGCGCTCAATGGCAACGCCTACTCCCTAACCACGGACGATCTGGTCATCGCGGATGGCCGGGGCGCGCTGGCCCTGGCGGGCATCATGGGCGGAGCGGACAGTGGCGTAACGGACCGCACCACCAGCATCCTGCTAGAGAGCGCCTATTTCACCCCTAGTCCCATTCGGAAATCCGCCCGCACGTTAGGGCTCAGCTCAGATAGTAGCTACCGCTTTGAACGCGGCACGAATCCCCAGGGCGTGCTCGTCGCCAGCGCCCTAGCCACACAGTTGATCCTGGAAATCTGCGGCGGCACGGCCGCAGAGCACACGCTCACTGCAGGCACTGCACCACAGTTGACGGGCGCAGTGACGCTGGATTTACCCCGCGCGCATTCCTTGCTAGGAGTCAATTTACCCCTGCCGGAAATCACCGCTCTGCTGGGCCGCTTGGGACTGGAAAACACCCCCGCTGCGCCCACCACCTTCCGCATTCCCGCGCATCGGGCGGACCTCCAACGCAGCGTGGATCTGGTGGAGGAAATCGCCCGCGTGCATGGCATCCAGAACATTCCTGGCACCCGCAGCGGCTGGTTTGCAGACGAGTCTGCGGCGGATCTAGCGTATGATTTCCTCCAGGCTAGGAAGACCACGCTAGTCGGCAGCGGCTTCTGCGAGGCGCAGACGATCAAGCTCATCTCCACCGCGCAACTGGCCACCGTGCTGGGCACTAACCCCGGCCCTAATGAGTCCGTGCCACTGAAAAATCCCCTCAGTGACGACCACACGCACCTCCGCCCTAGCCTGATTCCCGGCTTGCTAGCCACGGCTGCGCATAACCTTCGCCAAGGTGCTAGTAGCCTGCGCTTCTTTGAGTCTGGCACCGTCTTTAGCCAAGGCAAACGGCCCGAACCAGAGGAGAAAGCGAACCTCGCCCTGCTCCTCAGCGGCCCGATCCTCACCCCAACTTGGGCCGACGCCAATCCCCGCCTAGCGGATCTCTACGACCTCCGTGGCATCATCGAAAAGCTGGCTCCAGGAGCCGCGCTCAAGATCAAGCCGATCAAAACGACGGCCTTTCTCATAGCCGGACAGATCCTCATAAACACGAAGCCCGTGGGCCTCATCGCCCAACTGCGCCCCGCCGCCGTCAGTGCCATGAATGGCCGCAGCCCCATCTTCCTAGCGGAAATTAGCGTGGACCAACTCACCAAGGCCACCGCCAAGGAAGTGAAATTTACCGCCCTGCCCAAGTTCCCCGGCACCACGCGAGACGTGGCGTTAGGCGTGGCTAGTAACGTCAGCCACCAGCAGTTTGAAGATTTTTTTAACACCCAAAAGGCCGCAGAAATCTTGCTCGAAGATGTGCTTCTATTCGATCTCTACACGGGGGATAAAGTCACCGCTGGCACCAAATCCGTGGCCTACCGACTCAGCTATCGCGATGCGCAGAAAACCCTAGACGGCCCCAGTGTGGATGCCGCCCACCAGCGCATCCTCACCGCGCTGACCAAGGCGCTGCCCGTGACGATTCGTTAAAAGGAGCGCGGATTTTAAATCCGCTGCATCATGCCGAGAGCATTGCCGCAGAAGGATCTGGCGGAGGCCGGGGAAAGCCACCTCAGCCGTGCCGACTAGTCCTCGTTGGAATTCGAGCTAGCGGCTAGGCTCACTAGCGCCCCGAGGTCATCCAGCGTGGTGGTATCTCCTTTGATCGTGCCACCAGCACAGATTTCTTTGAGGAGGCGACGCATGATTTTGCCAGAGCGGGTCTTGGGCAAGGCGGTGGTGAAGCGGATGTCGTCCGGGCGGGCGATGGCTCCGATCTCTTTACCCACGTGGGCTTTGAGTTCCTTAGCCAAAGACGGAGAGGCCTCGTAGCCGGACTTCAACGTCACGAAGGCCACGGGCGCTTGGCCCTTAATCTCATCTGGGCGTCCCACCACGGCGGCCTCGGCCACGGCATGGTGACTCGCCAGCGCGCTTTCTAACTCCGCCGTGCCTAACCGATGGCCGGAAACATTCAGCACATCATCCAGCCGCCCCACGATCCAGAAGTAGCCATCCTCATCCCGTCGCGCGCCGTCCCCCGTGAGATACCAGCCGGGATACTCTGCCCAGTAGGTGGCGGCATAGCGCTCCGCATCTCCCCAGAGCGTGCGCAGCATGGACGGCCACGGGTGGCGGATCACAAGGCGTCCGCCCTCGTTAGGGCCGCACTCTTGGCCAGTCTCATCCACGATGGCGGCATCAATTCCGAAGCATGGCAGGGTGGCCGTGCCAGGCTTCGTAGGCGTGGCTCCCGGCAGCGGGGAAATGAGGATGGCCCCCGTCTCCGTCTGCCACCACGTGTCCACAATAGGGCAGCGCTCACCACCGATCACGCGGTGATACCACATCCACGCCTCGGGGTTGATCGGCTCCCCTACGGAGCCTAGCAGGCGGAGGCTGGAGAGATTATATTTAGTCACATGCTCATCTCCCCATTTAATAAAGGCGCGGATGGCCGTGGGCGCGGTATAGAGAATGGTGACGCGGTATTTCTCAATGATCTCCCAGAAGCGACCAAAGTGCGGCGTGTCAGGCGCGCCTTCATACATCAGGATAGTGGCTCCATTCGCTAACGGGCCATAGACTATGTAGCTATGGCCAGTGATCCAACCCACATCCGCCGTGCACCAGTAAACATCGCTCTCCTGGAAATCGAAGACGTATTTGCTCGTAGAATACGTGCCCACCACATAGCCGCCGGTGGTGTGGAGGATGCCCTTCGGCTTGCCGGTGGAGCCGCTGGTGTAAAGTATAAACAGCGGGTGCTCTGCATCCACGCCGACGGCTAGGCCCTCCACTGGCAAGCCCACCACCGCCTCATGCGCCCACACGTCCCGGCCTGCCTGGAGGTTGATCTCCTGGCCCGTGCGTTGGTAAACGATCACCTTTTCAATCGGCGTCGCACCCATGGCCAACGCGGCATCCACGTTCTCTTTCAATGGCACAATTTTCCCCCGCCGCCAACCCCCATCCGCCGTGATGATGTGCGTGGCTCCGCTGTCTAGCACCCGATCATAAATGGCCACCGCACTGAACCCACCAAAGATTACGCTATGCACTGCTCCGATGCGCGCGCAGGCTAACATGGCAATAGCCGCCTCCGGGATCATGGGCATATAAATGATGACCCGCTGGCCAGACTGCACGCCCTGGGCCAGCAGCAGATTAGCCGTGCGGATCACTTCTGTTTGCAGTTGGCCGTAGGTTAGGGAGCGGGTGTCCCCTGGTTCACCTTCAAAGTGGATGGCCACCTTATCCCTGCGCTTAGGATTCAGGGCATGACGATCCACACAATTCTCCGCCACATTGATCTTTCCACCCGCGAACCACTGCGCATGAGGAGCCTGCCACCGCAGCGTTTCCTGCCACGGCGTCTGCCAATGCAGCTCTGCCGCTTCCGCAGCCCAGAACGCCGCCGGATCTGCGATGGAAGCCGCATAGCGCGTCTGGTAATCCTCTAGGGAAGTAACGCGCGCAGAGGCCGCAAAGGCCGCGGGAGGCGAGAAAACGCGGTTTTCGACAAGGTGAGATTCGATCTTTTCGTGGTCCATGGAGCTAAGGGTAAATGGGATAATTGAAGCAAGGCAGCGGCTGAAGGCGCGGAGCCTAAACAACCGCCCGCCCGCTGGCAACGTGGAATTTCTAGGCCGCACGGTCACGCGGCTAACGGAGCTATTTCTGCCCAGATTCCTGGGGCTCCCTGTCCGGGCTTTGAGTTTGCGGGAATCAATCGTCGATTGATCCAATAAAAGGGATTTCATGTAATGCCCTGGCGTTATCTGCGGCCCGAAATGCTGTGAAAAGGACTTGGCAGCGGGGCGGACAGCGGCAGAGTAGGTGCTCTTCATTTTTCACCCGCAGAGGTTTTCCGGCCAAGACCCTCGTGCATTTTCCTCACATGAAACATCCCATCGTCCCCTTCCCCCTGCGCCCACTCTTGCTGTTAGCACTCCTTTCCCTAACGTCCTGCCGCACGCCGCTCTTTTCCTCCCAACCCGCCGTGCCGGAAACGCCCCCCGCCCCGACCATGTATGAGTGGAATGGGGATGACGTAGAGGGGCCGCTGAAGGTGAAGATCAGCCTTAGCGCGCAGAAGGCGGATCTCTTCAAAGGCACGCAAAATGTGGGCTGGACGTATGTGGCCACGGGTCTGCCAGGGCATCCTACGCCCACGGGATCACTCCAGGTGATGGAGAAAAAAGCGGATAAACTGTCCGGAAAATATGGGGTTATCTGCAACGCTGCGGAGGAGGTCGTGGACTGGGATGCAGCCGTCGGGCGGGAGTCCATCCCAGCGGGTTGTCACTTTGTCCATGCGCCCATGCCTAACTGGATGCGGCTGACGGGCTACGGCATCGGGATGCACGCCGGGGTGATCCCGAATCCTGGCAGCCCAGCCTCCCATGGCTGCATCCGCCTGCCGGAGTATATCTCCGTGAAGCTCTTTGAAAATGCCGTCGAGGGCACGCCCGTGACGATCACTCCCTAACGCATGGCTGGCCTCCGATTATTTGGCTCCGCGTTGCTCCTGCAGCTGCTGGCCCTGGGCGTTTGGGCGCGAGGGGAGACGTTTCTCGTGGACCTAAGTGCGCGTCCCCTAACGCGAGTCTTGGCCGCGTATGACGTGGCTATCGTGAAGCCAGACGCGGCGGTGGAGCGGCCATTTTTGGCTACCACTAAGACGCAGTTGTTCGCCTGGATGGAGTGGAAAGTGGACCGGGAAGGGAAGCTGCTGCTGCTGCCTAGCAAGGTGGAGCAGCAGGCACTAGCAGCAGGATTCGCGGGTGCGGTGCTGGTTTGCCGCGAGCCAGGAACGCTGAAGTCAGAAGGGTTTGCGACTGCGGTGGGACAATTTAAACAACGGTTTCCCGCCTTGAAAATCTGGATCTCTGCTCCGGCTAGTTTCCTGCCTGCCAGTCGCTCCCTAGCCGACGGCTGGCTCTCTTTGCCCACCCGTGGACAGGAAACGGCGGCCCGTCACAAGGATCTGCAAGATGCGCTCACGGCGGGCTGGAAGGTCTGGGCGGTGGATTGGCTGCCACGCACGGAGGTGGCCGCAGCCCAGGCTCGCGCGACTGCGCTGGCGGCGTTAGGCGTGACTCCGTTAGTCACGACGGAGGAAATGATCGGCATCACCCTAGCTCCCTGGCAGGTGGCCGCGCGGCGGATTCTGGTGCTCTTTGGGGCCGGGGATGCGGAGCCGGGTGATCCCCCGGCGTATGAGGCCAATACCCTAACGGCCACCCGGTTGCAGATGGCCTTGGAATGGGCTGGCTATGAGGTGGTCTATTTCAATGTGGAGCACGGGATGCCGCCTCCTGCTTTGGCTGCCGACTGCGCGGGCATCATTTTCGACTCCCTCTTGCAGCTCCCGTTTAGCCGGGAAAAGGAATATGCCGACTGGGTACTGAGTCAGCGTGCGCAGGGGATGAAGCTACTATTTGTGGGCAAATATCCCTTTGAACAAGAAGTGGAATTAAACCGCGTCATGCTCGGCCTAGGGCTGCGTGGAAGCTATGATCCACTGAAGAATCCCCGCTTTCTGAAAATCACCACCCTGGATGATAAACTCATGAATGCAGAAGCCAAGGTGTTGCCGCAAAATGTGGACTTTAACGACATCCGTGCTCCTTTAGAAGCCAAGGTGGCCCTAGGCCAGGACGCGCAGGATGAGACGGCTAACCCCCGCCATTATGATGCCGTTTACACCACCACCTGGGGCGGGGCGGTGCTGGACCCGTATCTCACCTTTCAGTCCAGCGGGGCCACTGCGTTGTCTTACTTTGATCCCTTTGTCCTGCTCGACCGGATCTGGCCGATGGGGAAATTTCCCGCGCCCGATACCACCACGCGAGATGGCTTGCGCATCTTTTACAGCCACATTGATGGCGATGGCTTTGTGTATGAAACGGCCTTTGATAAAAAGAAACTCTGCGGGGAAGTCATCCGGGATGAAGTTCTCAAAAAGTATCCGTATCCCGTGACTTGCTCTGTGATTGAGGCGGAAGTGCGCTGTGACCAAGCTGATCTGAAGGACGCAGATGCCGCCCGCTATCAAGCCGTGGCGCGCTCCATGTTTGCCCTGCCAAACGTGCAGGCGGCCTCGCACTCGTATTCCCACCCCTTTGTTTGGGTAGATGCGGATGAGGATTTTTTACCTCTCTATGAAGAACGTAACCTCCGCTTAAAGCCCGCCGCAGCCTATCCACAGTTAAATATGCAACGCGAAGTAGCGGGATCAATCCTCTACATAGAAAAGGAGCTGCTGCCAGAGGGAAAAAAGATCGAGCTGATGCTCTGGAGTGGCAACTGCCGCCCAGGAGAAGAGGCGCTCAAAGTGTGTGAGGAAATGGGCGTGGCCAACCTCAATGGCGGGAACACCACCATCACCAAACGCCATCCCGGCGTGTCCATCATCGGCCCCGCTACCATGACCTGGAATGGGCATCGGCAGATCCATGCCTCGAATCAAAATGAGTTCGCTTACACGCGGAACTGGAGTGGGCCGTTCTACAATGGATTCCAGCAAGTCAAAGAGACCTTTGAGTTGACGGAGACGCCTCGCAGGCTCAAGCCAGTTAATGTTTACTATCATTTCTACAGCGCTTCACAGCTCGGCTCGCTGAAGGCGCTGACGGAGGTTTTGGACTGGACGCTCACGCAGTCGCTGCACGTGCTGACGGCCCGGGAATTCGCAGACTTAGTTTCGGATAGTGCGGATGCGCAACTCCTGCAAACCGGGCCAGAAAGTTGGCGGGCCATCACCACCGGGCACCTGCGCACTTTCCGCCTGCCCACGGGCTCAGCGGTGCCGGATGGGCCACGTTGTCAGGGCGTGTTAGGCTGGTGTCAGACTCCGCAGGGAATCTATGTGCATACTGATGGCTCACGAGTCATTTACTTAACTTTAATTAAACAAAACAAAGCAAAAGATCATGTGACAAGCGGGGCCTACCTCGTTACCAGTTCCGCCCCCCTGCGCCTTAGCCTGCGGACGGGGGAAACCTTACGTTTGGTGGTGGAAGATTTCCGGCCCGAATGTCAGGTGCGGCTGGGCGGCCTCGCCCCGCAATCCTCCTGGGATCTGCGGGCGGCGGACCACTCGCAGCGCCTGACGGCGGATGCCCTGGGATTCCTTGACCTCAAGCTCAAGGGACATAGTGAAGCTGAGGTGCATCCCGCACCCTAGCGGATCGCCTCCTTTTGATTCATGCCTGATCCTTCTCCATCCACGCCAGCGCCCTCCCGTCTCCGGGTGGTGCATCCGGTCCTGCCAGTGCTCCTCACGGTGCTTTGCTTAGGGCTCGCAGTGCAGCTCGTGCCCAGCAAGGATGAACTGGTCAAACGCATGATCCAAGACCGCTCCCATGTGCGAGGCATGGAGACGGCCATGAATCTCAATGCGGTGGAAACGGTGTCCGCTCCCGCCATCGACGGACCTGCGGCAGTGCAAGCCCTAACCGAGGCCCTCGCCCAACCAGCACTCCTGAACCAACTCATCAACGACGAAGCGGGCCGCGCCCAGCTTGCCGAGGGTGTGCTTCGCTCCCCAGCGCCCGCTAGCAGCCTCGAAGACCTGACCGCCCAGGCGGCTGCGCTGCCCATCGCAGCGCAGGAAAAGCTGCTCCAGGGCATCGCCAACCGTGCTAAGGCCCTGGACCAACCGAAGTTGGCGGCCATGATTTTTACCCGTTGGATGCAGCTCCGGCCGGAAGAATTAAGCCAGGAAACCGTGGAAATGCTAGTGCGGAATTACCGTGCGGAAAGCCAAGCTACAGAGGCCACGAACTTTCTCAAAGTCTGGATTGCTCACGCCATCGCCACGGGCCAGGAAATTCCCGAGCACCTGGAGGACATCTACGTGCATCTGCTCTTTGAAGTGAATCAAGCGGGGGCGGCGTTGGATATTTTGTTGGTAAAACTAGCCGATCAGCAGGCGCACCAAGGCAAAGTTTCCGCCGGGCTATTAGCGGCTGCGATTGAGGCGGGAAACTACAGCGGACGTGTGCTGGACCTGCGGCCCTACCTCGCTTCCAGCGTGGCGGTATTGCCGTTGGGGCAAGCCTCCCTGTCAGAAATCTGTGCAGCCGTGTCTGCGGGCCGCAGCCCATTGCTCCAGGGCCAGGAACAATGGAGCAAGTCTGCCTTGGAGCTAGCCCACTGGAATGAATGGGCGGATCCGCCCACGCCGGATTGCGTAGAGCAGGCGCTGGCCTTGTATGAGAAGCTAGCCGTGCTCGGCACGCCGGGCTGCTTGGATAAAGTGATCGATATGGCCACGGACCTCCAGAGCACGGGTAACCTATTAAAGATTTTAGATGTGGTGATGCATCTCCCGCGGCCTCCAGCGGAGCAGGAGCTTGTGTATGGTCATGCGTTAGGAGTGGCCGGACGTTTGGCGGAGGCGGATGGATATTATAGAATTTGGCTGCAAGCGCATCCGCAGGATTTGCCCGCCCGCGCAGAATACGCCGCCCTCCTCCATGAGCGCGGTGAACTGCCAGAGGCCCTAGCTGCCTGGAAGGAAGCTGCGGATACCGCCCAGCAGCGGCAGTGGGCGCATGGTCGCTACTGGCTCGCCCGCCATCGCTGGGATTGCCATGCAGATCTGCCGATTCCCGCACTAGATTTCCGTAAACGCCAAGCGGAACTGCACGTCGAACTCCAACAAAATAGTGAGGCCCTGGCCATCTATCGTGAGCTGCTCCCCTCCCAGCATGATAATAACACCTTGGAAAGCATGGCCCTCTTAGCTGAATCCCTGGGAGATTTCCCCCTCCTGACCAAGGCCATGGAACTGCGCTTTCACAAACTCGCCCACCCCAGCGTCCATGACTACCTCGTCCTAGCGCGGAGTTACGATCTCACGGGCCAGGACGATCAATATTTAGAAATCCTCCGCCAAGGCCTCGTCCAACAGCCCCAGAGCTTGAACCTCCGGCGGCAATACGCGAGCGCCCTCCAGGATTCCGAGCAGTTAGGAAATGCCGTGGACTTACTGGAGGTGGCCTCCACTCTGACAGATCTGCGTTCGATGTGCATCTACATTGTGGCGGCTTCCCAGTCTGCGCAATACGAGCGGGCGGCAGGCTTCCTCAAGGATCAGATCGGCAGACGGCGGGACTTTCCTGACGATGTGAAATTACACCTCGGGCGCATTTGTCACTATACGGGTCAGTTTGATGTGGCGCGGGGATATTTCACCTCCGTGGAATCGAATGCTGCCACTTGGCCGCTGCTGGCGGAGGCTTGCTTTCAGACGGGGGCTGTGCTTGAGGCGGAAAAATACCAACGACGTTATCTCGATGGTCTAGCCGATACCCCCGCAGATCAACTCACGTTCTTGGGCGATATTTGTACTCAACTAGGGAAATCCACCGAGGCCGCCCTGGCCTACGATCAGGCCCTGGAAGCCATCCGCAGCAAACACAACAGCGAAATCCCCCCTGCGGTAATTCCTAAAGTTTCTACTAGCTTCAATGAGACTCATTAGGTAATAGTCCGCTCAAAATAAATGAGCAACTTGCAACTCTTTCGAATTCTCTGTGTGGCCTGTGCCATCACTTCTCCGCTTTGCGCGGAGCCTGTCGTAAAATCCGCCCTGCCCATCGGGAAAACGGATGATGCCATGTTGGCCAGCGCGGAAAAGATGTCCGCCGACGAACTGCGGGAGCTGTTGGATTTGTATAGTAAGAAGCATGAACAGGTGATGACCATCCGCGTGGCTAACCTCCTGCTCAAGCTGGAGCCAGAGGATGCAGAGGCCCGTGGAGTGCTGGCCCGGGCTGGCCAGCCCTTGCCTGCGGAGTCTGGGGAAACAACGTCGCCCACCGTGTTGGCTGCGCAAAAACTAACTGCTGGCGGGGATCACAAAGGCGCGGTAGCGCTCTATGAAAAGGCCCGGGCGGCCCACGACCCTAAAGTGCCCTTTGCTTTCGCCATGGAACTGGCCTCTGCCTACGATGATGCCGGAATGTCCGCCCAGGCCCTGGCGGCCTATGAGGCCATCTCCAAAGACCCGAGCTCGCCCCCCGCAGATCGGGATGATGCTGCGAGGCGTATTTCGGAAATAGGGCTAGGCCGTAAGCTTGCTTCCGCAGATCAGGCGTTGGATGGTGGGAGATTAGACGAAGCCAAAACCATCATTGGCGGGCTCTCAGAGGCAGATCAGCGCTCGCCCGCAGCCCGCATTTTACAGGCCAAAACCATCCTCAAGGGTGGGAATCCCGCAGCGGGCGAGGCTGCTCTAATGCAACTTTCAACCGACCGTTCTTTGCCCGCAGAAACGCGCCAGGAAGCGCTCCAAATGCTTTCCGACGTTAAATTGGATAGCCTCCTAAAAGATGGGCAGGAGGCCCTAGATCATTTCCAAACCGCAGCGGCCCTCACACTATCAGAGCAGGCTTACACTCTCCGCGCCACGCGTGCTGATGTGATCCAATTTAGGGCCAAAGCGCTCCTCGCGGATGGCCAAGTAACGGCCGCGCGGGCCTTGCTAGAAGCTGCCGCCAAACCTGACGAAGTGGCTGACCAACTGGACCAGAAGCGCCTGCTCGCCCGCACGTTAGAACAGACGCCAGACTTAGCCCAGGCCATCCGCTTGTATCGGGAGCTGGGTGCGGACTCCTCCCTGAGCCTGCTAGACCGGGATGATGCGCTAGATTCTGCGGAGACGATAGCCGCCGCTGGGAGCGCCCGTTCCCAGTTGGATTGGCGCTTTATTGATGCGGCGGAGGGCCGTTGGAATGTGGCGCATGTCAGCGTGCAAAGTGGGTTGCTTTCGCATGGCTTGCAGTTCGTAGGCGAAGGATTCTGGGATGCCATCGCCCCCAGCGCAGGGGCCAACTTCTCTGGTCACACCAGCCCAGATCAACTGGAAGCTAGCGGCGGGCTGCGGTGGCACGTCGGCCCTAGCTATTTTGTGCAAGCCACCGTCACAGGCCATGCGGATGGGGTCGGCTTCGGACTGGACGCAGGGAAATTTGCTCAAGGCGGATTTGGTTATGATCTGCGCTATGACTACCAACAACGCGCCGCCTACAGCCAAGCGCTACGGAGCCTGAATGGACGGCAAAACCGCGTGGCAGGCTCATTCCAAGGCAACTTAGGCTGGGGCGTGTATGGGGATACGAGCCTAGCATGGCGGCAGGTCACCGTGGACCATGAAAGTGTGGCTAGCGGAGTGGCCTTTGAAATTTCCCTGCTCAAAACCATCATCCAAGAAACCGCCAGCCTCCCCGGCCTCAGCCTCGCCTACGTGGGCGAAATCAGCCGCAGCCAACTGCATAACACCCCCCGCGTCCGACGTGCTGTGGGCCTGGACGCTACTGCCGGTAAAGAGCGCCTAGCAGAATTAGTGGACCCCAGGGTCAACCGCCAAGAAGCCCAAATCAGCCTCGTGCGGCATTGGACGGACCGATTTGAAACGAGCCTAACTGGGGCCGTGGGTTATGAATTCGAGGATGTCCAATCCGTCTGGCGCCTCAGCGGCCAACTGGCCTACCGCCTGCGTCCGAATCTCCGCTTAACGCTCGAAGGTGACTACGATTCTAGCGGCCAAGGGGCTAACTCTGGTAGCGCCATGAAAAGCATCTGGTTAGGTGTGGCGATCGATTACTAAATTGATACTTATGAAAATTTTACTTATGAAAAAATGGTTCCTTCTCGCCTTCGTTTGTCCCCTGTTCGGAGGTGCGGCCGAGACTCCGCCTGCGGCTCCCGCCACCCTGCCAGGACGGGGCCTCGCAGAGCATGATTTCTTCTACGCTGGGGAAGCTAAAGACCGCCGTGCCTATGTTATCAAAGGTGGAAAAATCACCTGGACCTACGATGACCCTAACGGCAAGGGCGAGATCAGCGATGCCCTATTCCTCAGCAATGGCAACGTCCTGCTCGCCCATCAGTTTGCCGTCAAACTTATTTCGCCAGAGCAAAAAGTCCTCTGGAATTACGAAGTCCCCGCAGGCTGTGAAGTCCACACCTTGCAGGCCATCGGGCTAGATCATGTATTGCTAGTGCAGAACGGGGATCCGGCCGTTTGTAAGGTGATCCAGCTTATGACCCAGCAGACCGTGAAGGAATTTCCCCTGCCCGTGGGCAACGCCAAGAGCGTGCATGGCCAATTCCGCCACGCCCGCCTGACGGCCCAAGGCACTCTGCTAGTCGCCCACATGGACATGGGAAAAATCGTAGAATACGATGCCGATGGGAAAGAACTCTGGAGCCTGCCCGCCCCCAAATGCTGGGGCGTGGCTCCCTTGTCGAATGGCAACCTCCTCATCACTGGGGCTGCGGGGACGCGGGAGGTGACCCGTGCTGGCCAGACCGTTTGGGAATTCACCCCTGCGGATGCGCCGGAGTATACCCTGAAAAATTTCCAACTCGCTTGGCGACTCCCTAACGGCAATACCGTCGTGAACTGTTGGGTCAACCAATGGCAGGGCAACGTCGATCCCGCCACAGCGCCCGTGCAAGCCCTGGAACTCACCCCTAGCAAGCAAATCGTCTGGGCGCTCCGGGCGTGGGATAAGCCTAACCTAGGACCAGCCACCACGTTCCAATTCCTCGACGCCGACGCGGCCCCCGAGCGCGTCCATTTTGGAGCCATCCACTAGCCGTGGGGAAGGCACTCTTGGGTGCGGATGCGGTTGCAGAAGGACCAGCCCAGCGGGCTGGCCTACTCTAGAGTATTTCCGCCCGCTGGGCAGAGCTAGTGAGTTCATCTTCTGGTCGAGCTTCAGGCGGCTCTAGAAGCTCTTGCGTAGATGCACGGGGAGGATGTGGAGTTGCTCCCGATATTTGGCCACCGTGCGGCGGGCGATCTTCATACCCTGCTGTTCTAGCAGCTTTTGGAGATCTTCATCATTGAGCGGATTAGCCGTGTCCTCACCACGAATGATCTCGGCTAGGGCGGTCTTCACGCCCGTCTTGGAGAGGTGCTCGCCAGAGGCAGTTTCATAGCCAGTGGTGAAGAAATATTTCATTTCAAACGTGCCCTGGGGCGTGGCTAGATACTTGCCAGAGATCGCACGGCTCACCGTCGTCTCATGCACGCCCACGATGTCTGCCACTTGGGCCATGGTCATGGGGCGCAACGCGGAGGGGCCTTGGCGCAGGAAATCCTCCTGCCGGAGCACGATCTGCTCGGCTATCTTGCGGATGGTTTCCTGCCGCTGTTGGATGCTGCGAATGAGAAATTTCCCACTGGAGATTTTTTGCTTGATGTATTCTTTGACCTCAGTGCCCGCGCCTTGCGACATCAGATCCTTGTAGAGATTGCTGATGCGCAGCCGAGGGATTTGCTCGTCGTTTAAGATCACGGTGAATTTCCCCTGCGTGGCCTCCACGCGCACATCGGGATTAATGAAATGGCTAGGCGCTTGAGCAAAAGCCGCTGCGGGCCGTGGGTTCAGCGTGCCGATGCCGTCCGCCGCGCGCGCCACGGCCTCTACAGTCACGGCTAACTTCTTGGCGATCTGGGGGAAACGCCGCCGCCCCAGGTCCTCTAAATGATGCGCGAGGATCCGCGCCTCCAGGCTGTGCTCTTTGCCTAACCGCTGGAGTTGGATCAACAAACATTCCTGCAAGGTAAACGCCCCCACGCCCGGCGGCTCTAGGCTAATGAGGATCTCCCGCGCCTTCTGCAAGGGGGGCAGCGGCAGACTGAGGCTGAGGCTCAGATCCTCCAAGGAGCTTTGGAGCAGGCCGCGGTCATCTAGATTCCCCAGGAGCACTTCGGTAAATTGGCGCTCCTCTGGGGTGCAATCCACCAGTTGCAGTTGCTCGCTGAGGTGTTGTTGCAGGGTGATGGGGATGGTTAAGGAGTCGAAAAGGAATTGCCGCTTCTCCTCTTCCTCCGACGTGCGCGGATTCCGATTCGCCCCTGCGCTCTGGGCCAGATACGTCCGCCATTCCTCATCCATCTGGCTTAGAGCAGAGAACTCGGCATCGAAATCGTCCTCTGTCCGCTCTTCGCTCCCTTGCTCATCTGGGGAGAGATCCACGGACTCCGACTCCAGCACGGGATTGGCCGCCAACTCCTGTCGCACAAGCTGCTGTAGCTCCTGCGTGGCGGCTTGGAGGATTTGCAGGCTCTGTTGCAACTGCGGAGAGAGCCGCAGTTGTTGGCCCATATTTTGCTCAAAGCCGGGGGATTGATTCATTATTTTTTAGGGGAACAGCTAACGTAAGCAAATCTTATGCCAACCTCAGCTGCTGAAACTATGAACTCTGCCCGCACTCCTTTGCAACCGGAGGAAATGGGTTCGATTTTTTCCATCGCCAACTGCACGGATCAGCAGCGAGCGTGGCGCGCAAATTCAAGGCGGGGCTTGCAGCCCGTGCATTCCCCGCTCTGGTGGATGCATTCCCCCTCCAGCCGATGCAACTTGATCACGTCCAGAAAATCCCCTTCCGCAGTAAAGAAGTGAGTTGGTTAGCGTTCAATTCCCGCGTCTTGCAGGAAGCGGGAGATGCGCAGGTGCCGTGGCTGGAGCGATTGAAATTCCTCGGCATTTATAGCTCGAACTTGGATGAGTTTTTCCGCGTGCGGGTGGCCACCTTGAAGCGGCTAGCGCTGCTAGGGAAGGACTACCAGCAACTGAATCTGCCCGAGCCCAAACGCACCCTAACGCAGATCAAATCCATCGTGCGGGCGGAGTTGGAGATCTTTGATCGGACCTATGCGGAGATCTTTACTGGCCTGCGCAAACAGGGCTTGGTGATGGTCACGGAGAAGCAAGTGCCCAAGGCGCTGCAACCTTGGCTGGAGGAATATTTCCACACTCAAGTCCGCCCACGCATTATGCCCACGATGATAAAGGGCTACAGTCAGCTCTCGGACTTGCGGGATCATCCGCTGTATCTGGCGGTGCGCCTCTCGCAGAAGGAGCACCCGGAACGCACGGCGTATGCGTTGATTGAGATTCCGTCTTCGGAGTTGCCGCGCTTCGTGGTGTTGCCGGAGCATGATGGTAAGACGTTAGTGATGTATTTGGATGACATCATCCGTTGCGGGCTGCCCACGTTGTTTGCGGGGCTGCCATATAACAAATGGGAGGCGTGGGCGGTGAAATTCACGCGGGATGCGGAAATGGAATTTGATGATGATTTCACCGAGAGTTTGCACGATAAAATTTCTGATGGCTTGAAGGCACGGGAAAGCGGAGCCGCTGTGCGCATGAACTATGACAAGGAACTCCCGGGCGAGTTCCTGACGTTATTGCTAGGGAAATTGAAGTTGAAACAAGAGGACACGCTCTTCCCCGGGGCACGGTATCATAACCGCAAGGACTTGATGAAATTTCCCCGGCTGGGTAGTCCCACGTTGACTTATCCACCAGCAGTAGTGCTGCCGCATCCTTTACTGCGCAAGGATTCCAAGAGCATTCTCAAGGTCTTGCAGAAGCATGATGTGCTGCTGCATCTGCCGTATCATTCGTTTCACACGTTCATCGATCTGCTGCGGGAGGCGAGTCTGGACCCGCTGGTGCAGAACATTCAGATGACGCAGTATCGCATGGCGCGGCAGTCGTGTGTGGCCAAGGCCCTAGAGAATGCGGTGCGCAATGGCAAGCGCGTGACCGTGCTCGTGGAGCCGCGTGCGCGCTTCGATGAGCAGAATAATATGGACTGGGCGAATCACTATCAAGAGGCGGGGGTGAAGGTGATCTTGGGTATTCCGAATTTGAAAGTCCACGCTAAGGTTTGCCTCATCACGCGCAGCGAGGGCGGCCACGACACTTATTATAGCGCGCTGGGGACGGGAAATTTTAACGAGGACACCTCGCCATTTTATACGGATCACTTGCTGCTCACGAGCGATCAAGGGATCGGGCGAGACCTCGCGCAGGTGTTCATATTCTTTCGGAATACCTATCAGCCACCGCGCCTGGATTACCTCGTGGCTGCGCCTTTTCAGTTGCGGCCGACGATCAAATTTTGGATTGAAAATGAGATTGCTCAAGCACGCGCGGGCTTGCCAGCGGAGATTTTTTTGAAGCTCAATAATCTTTCTGATTTAGAGATCGTGGAGTTGCTCTACCAAGCAGAAAAGGCGGGGGTGCAAGTGCGCCTGATCTGCCGCAGCATGTTCAGCGTGGTCACGGGGGATGCGAAGCACGCCAGCAATATTGCCGCGCGCGGGCTGGTGGATCGTTATCTGGAGCACTCACGCATCTTCCGTTTTGCCAATGGGGGGCATCCGAAAGTGTTCTTGAGTTCGGCGGATTTCTTGCCGAGAAATTTTGATAGTCGATTTGAAATTATCTGCCCGATTTTCGATCCCCAGATC
Organism: Verrucomicrobiales bacterium; assembly: GCA_043757865.1. Lineage (GTDB taxonomy): Bacteria > Verrucomicrobiota > Verrucomicrobiia > Verrucomicrobiales > V1-33 > JAGNEJ01. Next base: position 17,712 of record JAYVOP010000154.1, read on the forward strand.
CAAGCGGAACTCACGACTTACCTGGAACTGCAATGGAGCGATAACCAAAAGGCGCGCGTGTTAGATCGTGCGTTACTGAATCACTATGCCACGGGATCCCAGCCGAAAGTGGCCGTGCGCGCGCAGAGCGTTATCCACACTTGGCTCTCCCAAGCAGGCACGGCCGCTGCGGCTAAAGCGCTCATGAGTCCTAGTCCCAAGCCACCGAAAAAAGGGAAGCAGAAGCGGGGGGGCAAACAGCGGTAGCCCGTGGCTAGGCGGCTTCCCGGGTGCTGCGCTTCTTGCGCTTGATGAGGGGGGGGCGTTCGCCATCCACCACTTGCTTGTTGATGATGACGGTTTTGATGTCGTCGCGGGTGGGGACTTCAAACATGATGTCCAGCATCATGTTTTCAAAGATACTGCGCAGGGCGCGAGCGCCCGTGCCGCGTTTGACGGCGGCGGCGGCCAGCGCTTGCAGGCCATCGCGGGTGACTTGAAGTTCCACGCCTTCGATTTCTAACAACTTCGCATATTGGCGCACGAGCGAATTTTTCGGCTCGGTGAGGATGCGCAGCAGGTCGTCTTCACTGAGCGGTTTAAGCGTGGTGATAACGGGCAGACGGCCAATCAATTCCGGGATCAAGCCGAAGTGCAGCAGATCCTCGGGCGTGACTTGTTTCATCAACTCCTCATCGCTCGCAGGCTTATTCGTAGGGTCATACACGGCCCCGAAGCCCATGGTGCGGCTGGCAGAACGGCGGGCAATAATTTTATCCAGTCCGCTGAAAGCTCCGCCACAGATAAAGAGAATTTTCTCCGTGTTCACTTGGATGTATTCCTGCTGCGGATGCTTGCGGCCACCCTGTGGCGGGACGTTGGCAATAGTGCCTTCCAGCATCTTCAGCAGTGCTTGCTGCACGCCTTCGCCCGAGACATCACGCGTGATGCTAACATTTTCTCCTTTGCGGCCAATCTTGTCGATCTCGTCCAGGTAAACGATGCCTAACTCCGCGCGTTTCACATCGAAGTCCGCATTCTGGAGCAAGCGCAGCAGAATATTTTCCACATCCTCACCCACATAACCGGCCTCCGTTAGGGTGGTGGCATCGGCAATGGCGAAGGGCACATTGAGCAGCTTCGCCAGCGTGCGCGCCATCAGCGTCTTGCCACAGCCCGTGGGGCCCAGCAGCAGCACATTGCTCTTTTCGATCTCCACATCGTCCTCCAAATGCGCCCCGCGCACGAAGGCGTTGTCCGCCATCTTCTGGTTATGGATCAGCCGCTTGTAGTGATTATGCACGGCCACGCTGAGCACGCGCTTGGTGTGCTCTTGGCCGATGACGTAATCTTCTAAATGATGATAGATCTCTTGCGGCTTGAGGATCTTTAACTCTGGCGGCGGTGGGGCTTCTTCCTCCTCCATTTCCTTATCCAGAATCTCCTTACAGACCAGGATGCAGGCATCGCAAATATAGACGCCAGGACCAGCGATGAGCTTGCGCACCTCCGAGTGGCTTTTGCCACAGAAAGAGCACATGGTGAGATTAGAAGCGCGAGCCATTTCGTTAATTAAAAAATGGGAATTAAATTAACTAGGGGAAACGATCTCCATGGGGGCGATGAGTTCCTTTTTGCTTTCGAGCACTTTATCCACCAAGCCGTATTCGCAGGCGGTCTGGGCGGACATGTAGTTATCTCGGTCAGAGTCCTTTTCGATCTGAGCAATGGTCTGGCCCGTGTGCTTGGCCAGGATGGCGTTGAGGCGTTTCTTTAAACCATACATAAACTCTACGGTGCGCTCCACATCACTAGCCGTGCCCTGGGCTCCGCCGGAGACTTGGTGGATCATCACGGTGCTGTTAGGGAGGGCGTAGCGTTTCCCCTTGGTGCCTGCGCAGAGCAGCACGCTGCCCATGCTGGCGGCCATGCCCATGCAGTAGGTATTCACATCGCAGGTGAGGAACTGCATGGTGTCATAGATGGCGAGGCCAGCGGTGACGGAGCCACCGGGGCTATTGATATAAATGTTGATGTCTTTCCCGGGATCTTGCATTTGCAGATAGAGCATCTGGGCGATGATGTAGTTTGCCATCGGGTCGCTGACTTGTTCGCCAATGAAGATGATGCGGTCTTTCATCAAGCGGGAGAGCAGGTCAAAGCCCATCATGCCGATGCCGGGCTCCTTCTCGTAAACAGTCACGTTCTGCACGGAGGCAGAAGCCGTGCCAGTCATGCTAGCTGCGCGCTGGCGCAAGTGGGGCGGGAGCAGGAGGAGGGAATCTGGGGAGATCTCGCGGAAAGGATGGGTCATAAAAAGGGGGGGATGTTAGGTGGAACAGGAGCGGATTCTAAAACGGTGCCGGGGGGGGCGCAATGAAGAAAAGCAGTTGTCCGCGGCCCTCCATGTCCACAGTAGAAATAAAGTCACCAGTGAAAGGAAATCGGTCTATTTCCCCACGGGCGGCAGGGCGGGGCTGGGGAATCATTTGCATCCGCTGCTGGCTTGGTGCTTAAAGGTGGTCGCTTTCACCTTTCCACCACCATGCCTCTGCTTGAAGCCCGCCATATCCATAAACGCTTCCTCGGCGTTCACGCGCTGAATGATGTCAGCGCGACGTTTCATGCTGGCGAGGTGCTAGCCGTGATGGGCGAGAATGGAGCAGGCAAGAGCACGCTGATGAAAGCCCTGGCTGGCGTGCATCCGCCGGATGCGGGCCAGATCTTATGGGAGGGCCAGGAAGTGCAGATCACGGATGTGCGCCAAGCCTCTGCGCTGGGCATCGCGTTTATCCATCAAGAACTGAACCTAGCGGAAAATCTCAGCGTGGCGGCCAACGTCTTCTTAGGCCGCGAGCCCTCGCGCTACGGCTTCTTCCGCCAAGCGGAAATGCGTTCCCGCACCCAGCAACTGCTGACTGATCTGGGCATGACTTTCACGCCGGACACGCTGGTGGGAGATCTTTCCATCGGCCATCAGCAGATGGTGGAAATCGCCAAGGCGCTGGCGCAAGACGCCAAGCTACTCATCATGGACGAGCCCACCAGCAGCCTTAGCCAGACGGAGACAGATCGGCTCTTCGTGCTGGTGCGGAAGCTGCGCGCGCAGGGTCTGTGCATCGTGTTTATTTCCCATCGCATGGCAGAGGTGCAGGAAATGGCGGACCGGGTGATCGTGCTGCGCGATGGCACCTTCCGGGGCGAACTAGCCAAAAATGAAATCACCCGCGAGCGCATCGTCAATCTCATGGTCGGGCGGGATCTGGTGCTGCCAGATAAACAAGCCACCCAGATCGGAGCCGTGCGGCTAGAGGTGGAAGGCCTGCGCATCCAACGCCTGCCAGACCATACGCTCAATTTCTCCCTGCGCGCGGGCGAGATCGTGGGCCTAGCCGGACTCGTGGGCGCGGGCCGCACGGATGTGGCGCGGGCGCTTTTCGGCATTGATCCCATGCTGGCGGGCACCCTCAAAGTGGACGGCCAGCCCGTCACCATTCAGCATCCGCAGCAAGCCATCGCAGCGGGCCTCGCCTTGGTGCCGGAGGATCGGAAGGCCCAGGGCATCATCATTGAAATGCCCATCCGGGATAACATCGCCATGGCCGGATTGGATAAATTTCACACCGCGGGCTTCGTCAATGATGCCGCCATCACGGCCAAGTCCAACGCGCTGCGGGAGGAGTTAGGCGTGCGCACCACCGATGTCTTTAAAAACGTGGGGGAACTCAGCGGCGGCAACCAGCAGAAGGTAGCCATCGCCAAATGGCTCGTGAATCAGCCCAAGATTTTCCTGCTCGACGAACCCACGCGCGGCGTGGACGTGGGTGCCAAGAGCGAGATCTACCGCGTGGTGGAAAACCTGGCAGCTAACGGAGCCGCCGTGCTCTTCATTTCCAGTGAGTTAGAAGAAATCCTCCGCGTCTCCACCCGCGTATTAGTCATGCATGAAGGCCGCCTCGCTGGGGAACTATCCCAGTCCGAACTCACTGAATCCGCCGTGATGAAACTCGCCACTGGCACCCCCTAATTTTTAAATTCCTATTTCTTAATCCTCATGTTTCGCCAACATCAAAAATCCCTCGGCATCCTCGCCTTGATCCTGCCCATCTTCTTTGCCACGTGCTTCTACCAAGCCGCCAGCAATGGCTGGGATTGGTCTAAAGTCACCTTCTGGAGCGGGGGAAAAATCGCCCAGATGACTAGCTACACCGGACTCTACGCCATCATCGCCATTGGCGCAGCGTTGGTCATTTCCACTGGCGGCGTGGACCTCAGCATGGGCGCGCTGATGGGCCTAACGGGCGTGCTCATGCCCATGCTAGTCCGTCCTGGCCAAGGCGCTCCGCTTATCAACTGGACCGTGGAGCCAGCCATGGCTTGGCTTATCATCGGCGGCATTTCCCTGTTCATTGGCTGGCTGCACGGGATGTTGATTACCAAACTCCAACTCCAACCCTTCCTCGTCACCCTCTGCGGACTCTTCATTTACCGGGGCTTTGCGATGACCATCACCAAGGAAAACACCAAGGGCTTTGGCAGTGATTTCACAGAAATGAAGGCCCTGGCCAAGGGCACGTTCCTCCATCTGCCCATGCCGTTCGTCATCGCAGCATTGATGGCCGGATTGATTGCCGTGCTGATGCATCGCACCGTTTTTGGGCGACATCTGATGGCGTTAGGGCGAAACGAGCAGGCGGCTAAATTTAGCGGCATCCGCACCGATCGGATCAAGATCGTGGCCTACATGCTGTGCGCCCTAGCCGCTGGATTCGGCGGCGTGATGTTTGCCCTGGATGGCAATAGCGCAGCCCCTAGCGATCATTGCCAAGGCTACGAACTCTACGCCATTGCCGGCGCGGTGCTGGGCGGATGTAGCCTCCGTGGCGGAGAGTGCAGCCTGCTCGGAGTGATCCTCGGCACCGCGCTCATGCAAGTGGCCGCAGATGCCGTGTTCTTCTTAAATGTGCCTAACAGCTTCCGCCTCAGCGTCATTGGCATGATGGTGCTGTTGCAAATCGTCGTCGGAGAATTGCTCCGCCGCTCCGCTGCGAAACGTCGCGCAGTGTAAGCGCATTTCTTTGCTCCATGTTTGAGTGGATAATGAGCTAGCGTTGTCGCAGCGTCTTCACCTAAAAGACCGCCTTATGAACCAGCCCGCTTTACCCACCAACGATCCCACGACTAGCTACCCGGAAATCATCGTTTCCCAACCCTCCGGCGGCCTCCGCGGGCTAGTGCGCAGGCGCTGGGGGCTCATGTCCATCACGTTTATGGTCGGCTTCATCACCACGGTTATGGCCATGTCCCTGCTGGAGCGCGTGCATGAAAGTCGCGTGCTGGTGGAGATCCTGGCAGAGTCACCGGCCACCACCCCGCACTATGTGGAGAACCAATTCCGCATCCTCAGTTCCCGGCAGAATCTCCTCAACGTCGTCCACAACAAGGGGCTGACCAAACGATGGTCCCTGGGCAACGATGATAACGCTGCGGCGGATAAGCTCGCACGCATGTTGGTCACGCAGTTAGAGCCGGGCACGGATCTGGTGAGCATCAACGTGCGGAGCCCCAAGATGGAAGAAGCCGCCGAGTTAGCGAACACCGTTGCGGACAGCTACGAAGAGCGCGCCCTGGACCAGATCAAGAACCACGCAGAACGCCGGGTCAACATCCTCCAGGCCGAGATCGACCACGAAGAAAAGACCCTGGAAGCAAACCTCACGAAGCCCCACAGCGATGAACGGGCCGCGCTCTTAAAGGAACTGCGGGAGAGCATCATGCGCCAGCGCGTGGCCCTGGAGCAGCCGCATCCGATCCTCCTCCGCCATGAAAACGCCTACCCTAGCCCAGAAGTCCATCAGCCGAATGCAGACCAGCTCTGGCTCATCGGCACCGGGCTCTCATTGCTCGGAGCGTTGGTCCTGGCGTGGATTGTCGAATGGGTGCGCAGGATGAAATTTCCTGCGCCTGCGCAGCTTGAGGAATGAATCCGCCAAGCGGCGTTAGGACAGAACTTGAGATCCGTGGGGGAGGGGAAAGGCCGTGGCGTGGGAAAAGAAAACCCCCAGGCTCACCAAGATCTGCCGGACCGTGGTGCCTCCGGCCCGTGGCCTGGGGCGATGCCTAGTTCCACTTTGCCAGACTCTGTAGAGGGCGACGTTAGGAGACCTTCATTTCCCGCAGAGGCATGGATGCCCCTCCGGTTGCGGGTCTCCTAACGTCGCCCTCTACACGGAATTGAACAAAGTAGAACTAGGCTGATCTGCCGCTCCACCTGCGGCGGCTGTGCAGGGCACTCCGCCCAGCACCCAGAAGCCGCACCTTCCCCTTGGGGACAGCCACCTTCCCCTCGGGGAAAGCCACCTTCCCCTTGGGGACAGCCACCTTTCCCTTGGGAATAGCCACCTTCCCCTTGGAGACAGCCACCTTCCCGTTGGAGACAGCCACCTTCCCCTTGGAGACAGCCACCTTCCCGTTGGGGGAAGCGGCTTCCCCCAACGTTTTTATCCTATTCTCCATCAAAATAAGGAAAAAAACTACACTCTAGAGAAATTTCCATAATTGATCCGCCCAGAGAAAACATTGCCACTCCGCCCCGCCCAGCGTAAGCTGCGCCCTCTTAATCTAAACTCCACACCTGCGCA
>JAYVOP010000155.1:0-6439 GCA_043757865.1 Verrucomicrobiales bacterium
GAGTTTCAACGCCTTTCTAACCGAGGAAGAAATGGCGCTGGCTGCCAACCGGACGGGAGCCAATAGTGGCACTCTGGCCGTGCGCGGGGCGGTATTCCACGAGGTGATGGAGCACTGGCGGGACATCGATGAAAGTGACCCGCTGCGGGACTCTGGCTACCGGGACCAAGCGAGTTGGAATGCGCTGCTGCTGCGGCATACCAAGGAGGGTGGCCATCTTGGCCCCCATGGCCATATCGTGACGGGGCGGGACGCCCCGTCTCCTTGGTGTGCGGAACCCTTTCCGGCGGGGGAAGTGCAGTTCCCCGGCTACCTGGACCCGCACTATACCAGCTACAGCAAGGCAGCCCTGACGCATAACATCCTGCCAGATACGCTGGAGAAAATAGAGTTCACCTTCGGCCTCTACATGCGCACGTTCTTCTGTGATCCCACGGGGTTGTTCTTTTCCATGCTGGAGGTAGCGGGCGGAGGGGCGGGAATGGGGGAATTCCACGTGCGTGGCCGCAGCCACCCCCGCGCCAGCCTCGAATCGTCATAGCCCGAATGTGGAAATGAGGTTTATCAATAATTGTTCGCAAATTAAATTATTTTCTAGACATTGCGAGACCGCCGACTACAAGAGCTTCACGTCCGATTCTACAATCTCACTCAACCTCCCTGTTTCCCCGGACGCCAAACGCCATGAAAAGCCTTTCTCTCTTTACGTTCACCCTCGCGGCTCTTGCGCTGCAACCCTCCAGCGCGCGGGCGGATGAAAAACGTCTCGTCGGCTATGCGAGTGGTCGCCCGCTCTACGTCACCGCCGCCTCCCGGCCCGCCTATGTGGCCCCCGCTCCCAACGCGCGCGTCCTAACTGCGCTTGCCACGCGTCCGACCATGACGGTGCGGCCAATGGTCTATCGGACAGTGGCTCCGCAAGTGAACATGGGTGCTTCCCGTTGCATCCACGGCGGCAGTTTTGCCCCGGCCTATGGGGATGCTGGCGGGGCTTGGGGATGGGGTTCTGGCGATGACTACGGCGGCTACGGCTACGGCTATGGCAACAACGGAGGCCAGCGCCCCTGCTATGCGGGTCATGGCATCACGCCATATTGCCACCCGGCACCTTATGTGCATCCTTATCCGGCGGCGGCTAAGTTAGGTTACGCCTGGATTCCCCGTTACGGTGGCGCGGGGTTCTAGTGCCACTCCTTGATTTACCAGACGCGTTCTAGCGCGCGGGTAAACATGCCTTTCTCCGACTCAGGGACGGTCTTGCCGTGTTTCTTCTTAGGCTCCTCTAGCTCGTGAGAGCCAGGGGCGGCTAGATGCACGCTCTTAATTTCCACGCGGTTCACGGGCATGTCATTCGTATCCACCGTCTGCGCTGCGATCTTTTCTACGATTTCAATGCCACGCGTGATTTCGCCAAAGACAGTGTAGTCCGCGTCCAGGTTTTTCGCGGGACGCAGCATGATGTAGAATTGGCTGCCGCTGGAGGATTTGTCCGGGTTCAGCGCATCGCCCAGACGGGCTGCGGCCACGGAGCCTTTGACGTGCTTGCCTTTGGCCTCGCTAGGGATCTTATAGTCTGGGCCGCCGGTGCCCCAGTTCACTTTATTGCCATCGTCCTTGGAGAGCGGATCCCCCGTCTGGATGAGGTATCCGCGGATGGACCGATGCACGGCCAGCCCATCATAGTAGCCACTGGCCACTAGCTTCTTGAAATTAGCCACATGCTTAGGAGCCTGATCCGGGCGCAGATGCAGCACGATCTGCTGGCTCACGCCGCCGACTTTCACAGAGATCACCGCATCGTTCGAGCCCGTGGGCACCTCGGCATTGGCCACCTTTTCCTCCATGGTCTTGGCTTTACTAAAGGGATTCACCTTGGAGACGGTGCTCTTGATGGTGGAACAACTAACGATCCCTAAGCTAAGGGCGAGTGGGAGGAAGCAGCGGTAGTTCATCATAATCCGGGTGGGTAGTGAGCGGTCGGGAGAGGACAGTTAGGAGTTCGTATTTCGATTCGACTAAAGAGTGAATGAGCATCCGGCCCGGTTAGAAGCGGGGTGCCAGCGGCGGAGTGTTCGCGTCGGACGTAGCCGAGGGCAACCACTTTTTCGAGCCCTGGATGGTAAATGCTGCTGGTGATGTGGCCGCAGGGTTTGGTGGTTCCCGGCTCGGCAGGGAAAATCTCCCAGCCCGCCTCTGGGGCGGGTCCGCTGCCATTGACGAGGCGCACCAGCAGCTTGTTGACCTTGCCCACACTCTTCAGCCGGCTGATGACCTCCTGGCCGATGTAGCAGCCCTTATGATAGTCCACCGCCCACGTCTCCAGCCCCGCTTCGGGCGGTAGGATGTCCCGCGCTAGCTCGTTTTCCCAGCTCGGGATGCCGTGGTCGATCCGCAGCATTTCCGCCGCCGCGTGGCTGAGTTCCGTCCCCGCCGGGCAGAATCCTGACGGCCCCCAGACATCCCAGCCCGGCACGCCGAGGCGGCGGCACGCCAACTTCCCCACGCCCGCTGGCAGCGCTAGCTCCGTGCCCTCATCCAGGAAATGGAACTGCGTGGTCTGCTCTGAAATGTCCTCGAACACCGCATCATCTGCGATGAGATATTTCTCTAACCGCAGCGGCAAGAACTCCCGCAGACTAGCCGGACCATCCACCTCCAGCGCTCCGTCTAGGCCCGCGTGGATGCTGACTAGCGCCTCCAGCTTGCCCTTATGATTCGTTACCCCCGCCCACAGCACCGCGTCCGCCGCGGCCTTGCGGACGTCGTTAGTCACTTGGCCATTGAGATAGCGCACGCGGTCCGGGCCGGTGAGGCGCAAGCGAACGTGGGAGGTGAGATCAAGAAATTGCATCCTAGGAAAGGGCGGCAGCTTGGGGCTAATGCAAGCCTGGGGAGGCAGGAAAATTCCCCGCGCTCCCCACGGGGACTGGAGCGACGGGAAATATTTCCCCCCCCTCCCGAACGCTGGGAAACGACCTCCCGAAACCGGGAGGTGCCTCCCGAACGCTGGGAAACGGGAACTCAGCAGCGGCTTGAGCTTTACCACCGTCAGGAATCCCGGCTCGCCCATCGGCGTGGGGAAGCTGCCGGACCACTGCGGATTCCCGAACCCCTCGCCTTAGTTCCACTTTGTTAAATTCTGTGTAGAGGGCGACGTTAGAAGACCTGCAACAGGAGGAGCACCCATGCCGCTGCGGGAAATGCAGGTCTCCTAACGTCGCCCTCTACATAGTCTGACAAAGTGGAATTAGTTGGCAGGCAGCTCCCAGTGCTCATTAAAGAACCCCGTGGCCAGCACCTTGCCTGCGCTGAGCGCATCCGGCGGCTGGGAGAGATCATAGATCACGTAGTCGCCTAACTTCGGATTTTGCAGACAGTTCGTGCTGCAATGGCCCTCTCTGAAGGAGCAGCCGTTGTTGATGACCACATAGCGCTGAGGGTTGGCCGGGTTCGGATAAATGAAGCCCGGCAGGGAGCCCGCGGGGTAGGATTTGCCGCCCACCTTCACTTCCTGGCCCTGCCCATAACGGATTGGCAGGCGGGTGGCCAGCTTGCCGATCACCGCATTCGTTTGCTCGTCCCCCCAGCAGATGAGGCTGTATTTATCAATGTCGTCCTTGGTGATTTCCGTATCCTTTTTCACCCGCAAGGTGCCCCGGAATAACTCCCGCCAGAGTTTGGTAAAGTGGGCGGCTTCAAAGGCCACCCAGCGGTCCGCCATGGCATTGCGCCCCACGCCGCTGGGCATGACGACGAGAAAGGGCGTCTCCAGCACATCATCCATGGGGCCTTGGAGGCCGGGGATTTTTTGGAGGCCGGGGGACGGGGCGGCGGCTTGCCAATGGCCGTCGATCTTGGCTAGGCTGCTGCTGGGTTTGGCCAGCCGCGTGCCATCGATCTCCACGGATTGCACGCCCAGTTTCTCATCGAAGTGCAGTGCGGTAATGTTCTTGGTGGTAAGCTGGAGGCTGGTTCCCGCCAGCTTGGCATCCACCCGGGAGTCCTGCCAATGATGCTCTAGGCCGGAGACGCGCAGCCAGGAAAATTCGTGATACCGCAGCGTCTGCGTTTGCAAATGGATCTCCTCCGGGCGCGGATTCCGACCTTTGACCAGGGCCGCATCAATGAGTTTCTGCACGTCTTTGATGACCTCGGGATGATATTTATGCGGCATCCCCGGGCCGATCAGATGCGTCATCGTCAGACCTTCGCCTTGCAAAGTTTCCTGCATAATATCCGCCGCCGCCTTCTGCGGATCGATCTCGCCACTGTAAGCCACCAACGGGAGATTCAGGAAATTCCGCGCATAGCCCGGCACATCATAGAGGCCCCAGAGCGTCTGCTCGATGGGGGCGGGCATTTTCTCTGGCGTTAATTTCTGGTAGCGTTTCACATCCACAAATCCCGCCCCTGGATGCACCACCGCCCACTGGTTAGCGTAGTGTGCGCCCAGATGCCATGCGCCCGCTCCGCCCATGCTGAAGCCCATGAGCGCAATCCGATTCCGCTCAATGGGATACATCTGCGCAGCGGCGGCGGTGGCTTCTAGCACGTCGATTTCGCCCGCCGATTTATAGCCGATGCAGTGCCTGCCAAAAGGAAAGATGGTCATAGTGCCCGGCGGTGGGGGAAACTGGCCTTTCTTGGTCTCGCAGTGTTTTAGATAGTAGAGATTCGTCTCCGCATCGCCCCGTCCATGGAGCCAGACGTAGAGCGGGCCGGGCGGGCCCTTGAGGTTATAGTCATCGCGGATCTCCACGCCGAAGGGCTGCGCAGAGCCATCCACACTGCTGGGGTAGCCGCGCACCACCAGCCCTTTCTGCGTAGTCCAGGATGCCTTTCCCTGCTTGAGTTCGTCAATGCGCTGGGCTGCGGTGTCTAACTGCGCACGGGCCAAGGCGACGTCTGCGGCCTTGGTAAATTCAGCATTCTCCACCGCCAGCGCGGCGGCCTCCAGATACACCGCCGCATCTGCCCACAGTGCGTGCTTCTCCACGCTCTGGAGCGCCTTGCGCACGGTGGCAATTTTGCTTTGCAGGGCGGCTAGTTCTGGCGCGGGCAGCGTCACGCCCGCAGGCGGGAGCTTGCGGTCAGGCATTTTGAGCGGTGGCAGATCATCAGCTAGGAGTAATGCCGGGAGGAGCAGGAAAAGGGCGGATTTACACATGGCGCGCAGTGTCTGAGCCAGCGGCCCGCAGCGTCAACGCAGGAGCCGGACTCGAACAAGTAGCCCCCGCCCATGATGCCACTGCGCACTTGGCAATGCCGCCGCCGGCGGCAGATGCTCCGCGCATGATTTCCGCCCCCGCACCGGCGGTCAAGAGCGATGGCATCTCCATCCTCCCCACCTTGCTAGGGAAACCCCAAACGCAGCAGCACGCTGAGCTTTATGGGGAATTCTCCGAAGGAGCCCAGGCCGCCCCAGCCATCCGCACGGCGGACTGGAAAGCCGTTTACGATTTCAAACGCAACCTCTGCGAACTCTACGCCACGACGGACGAAGCCGAGGCCCACGACGTAGCCGCCATGCCTCCAGAAATAGTGGCCCAACTCAAAGCGCGCAGGACCGCAAACCACACCGCGCATCCCCAGGCAGAGGGGAATCCGCCGTGAGGGAATTAACCACACGAGCACGAGCCGCAGGCTGACTTCAAGCCCGCTAGCCGTTTCTCAATGGCCAATGAAGTGGGCGTGATGGCCAAGCCGCCCAGGGAGGTGCAGCGGTGCTCGCGCGGCATCATGGTGGAGACGTGCTTGGCGGCATCGATCACTTCATCCAAAGGAATGAGGGGATCAAAGTCTGCCAGCGCCATGTTAGCGCAGGAAAGGGCGTTGCTGGCAGCCATGACGTTTTTACCCAGGCAGGGGGCTTCCACGCGGTTGGCGATGGGGTCACAGATGAGACCGAGCATGCTTTGGAAGGCCATGGAAGCAGCCGCAATGGCTTGATCCCGCGTGCCTCCGGCCAGCGTGACCAGGGCCGCCGCCGCCATGCTAGCCGCCGAGCCGCCCTCCGCCTGACAGCCGCCCACTTCCGCAGCAAACGTCCAACGCGTGGCGATGAACACGCCGATCAATCCAGCGGCTAACATGGCTTCCGCCATTTCATTTTCGCCTTTACCCATCGCTTCCGCCATGCCGATGACGGCCCCCGGTAAAGCCGCACAGGCTCCGGCGGTGGGCGCAGCCACGATGACGCCCATGCTGCTTTTCACTTCCATCATCGCAGTCACGTAGAGCACGATCCGGTTCAGCGCCCCGCCATCTAGCAAGTGGCCGCCCGCCATGAGGGCTTGGAATCGACCACTCTGGTGTCCTAGCACGCGATCCTCATACTGCGTGCCAGCAAGGCCCTGCTGAATCGATCTCCGCAGGATGCGCACGATGTCCGTCATTTTCGTCAGCACTTCGGCCTCGGTAAAATTTCCCCTCGCCCGTT
>JAYVOP010000156.1:0-24264 GCA_043757865.1 Verrucomicrobiales bacterium
GGTGGCGAGGGCATTTAGTGGGGCAAAGGAGGCTGTTCTGAATACTTAGCTTTGGATCGCTGGGGTAGGGGCGAGGGTAGCCGCATCTCAAGAGCCGTCAAAGGAGATTGGGGCGCGTCATCGTTACTTGTCAGGGCACATGGGAGCGTGTGAAAAAACTGGGAAATAAAATTGACTCAAAATGCTATGTTCGTAAACTCTGGGTGCGCTGCATTTTGTGGCGCTGGGCTTTTACGGTTAGTTGTTCACTGATTTTATGGGTTTCTTTTCACTACATCGCGATGCAAAAGCGCTGCAGCCGCTCCCGCCAGTTGGCGTGAGGCGGGAGGCCAATGCCTATCAGGTGGAGAGTTTGGAGCCTCGGATTTATTTGTCGGCTGCGCCTGTGGATTTGGCTTTAGTGACTGTGGCGGCGGCGGATCCAGTGCCTGAGGCGGCGGCTGCGGAGGTGGTGCAGCATGTGGAATGTGGTGCGCAGGTGACTACGGCGGCGGCTCAGTCGGCGGGTGCTATGGACTATCTTTTTGGTGCCACGGAGGCGTTGCCAACGGTGGCTGCGGCTAGTCTGGAGACGGTAAATGATGCGGTGGCCGACGGACAGAATGTCGCGGGTGGGGGAAATGAGGAGGTGGCGGTGAAAACGACAACTACGACAACTTTAGCGGATCAGACGAACGTCTCTGATCCCACGGATCATATGAATACGGCCAACACTGCTGGCCAGACGGATACGCAGGGTGACGCTACCACGACGCAGATTGTGGACACGCTGCGGGCGGGAAATGGGCCTCCGGGCACGGGCATTACTTCACTTCCAGGTGGGGGTCGGTTGATCGACTTGAACCCGGATAATTCAGCTCAATTTGGTAGTCAGTTAGTAGTTCAACCGGGAGATGTCTTAAAAGGAACCGGAGGGGATCTTGCGCTTGTAAATCAAGGCACCTGGAGCCCCGGTCATTCGCCAGCAATCACTTCGGTGGCGAGTTTTACACAGGTGGCTGGGGCGACGACGATCTTTGAGATCGGGGGGACGACGGTGGGGACGGAATATGATCGCACTGCGATCACGGGGAATGTGATTTTGGATGGTCGGGCGACCGTGGCTAAGTTGAATCTGGGAAATGGTTGGGTGCCGACGGTGGGACAAAGTTTCACCATTATGACCTGGGGCGGGACGCGCACGGGACAATTTAATCAGTGGCTGGGGACGGTGGCGGACGTTGGGGCGGACCTAGCTTGGGTGCCCGTTTATGATGATGTGGCTAGGACGCTGACGCTGACGATCCGCGCGACACCGGGATATAATCCCATTAAAACTCAGGTGGAAAATTTGATCCATCAAGTGGGCGCGGTAGGGGATAAGATTGACCAGATAGGTGCGCTGGCAGCGCAGTTGCCATTCATCGGCGGGACGGTGGCTAGCATTTTAGATCAGAAGGCGGCTATCCAAACGGTGTTGGAGGCAAAGCTGGCCGGGCTGACGGGGACGCTGAGTGTGGCGGATGTGACGTCGGGCATTGAGGGATTCGAGGGTCAGGTGCTGGCGGGGTTCACGATTCATGTGGACGGGGTGTTGGCGAAATTTGGCACGCTGATTACGGACCCAGTGAGCTGGGATGTGGATCTGCGATTCACCCGGGCGGATGTGGTGAATTTTACTCTGGGTAGCACGGCGGCGTTTAGCGCGGGGATTACGGCCACGGGGACGGTGAACTCTACGCTGCATCTGGACTTCACCTTTGGGAAGGACGCCACGGACTATTATATTACCGTGCGGAAGCAGGAGGCGATTGTCTCTTTAAATACCACGGTCACGGGGTCGGTGAGCGTAACGCTGCCTGCGGGCGTGTCCGTGCTGACGGCCACAGGGCCTGCGGTATTTAATGGGAATGTCTCCGTGATGCCGAATCCGGGGATTCTGTCCGGGGTGAAAATCTACCTGAGCACGTTGACGAGTATCGGCAGCGGCGGGACTTCGGCAGTGACGAATTTTACCTTCACTCCTACGGGGGATCTGAATGTGGATCTGACGCTGGCCGCATCTTCTGCGATTAACTTGGGCGGTGGGATTACGATCAGTGGTGGGGCGAATGCGCATCTCACCATCGTGGGGGCGAATGTGTTTACGGCTGCGCCTGATGTGGATTTCCATTTTGTAAATGGGACGCTGGGCCTGGGGGTCAGTTATCCGGGGATCGAGGGGACGTTTAATCTGAACTCGGATGGCACCACGACTTATATAGAGGCGACGATCACGCGGCTGCGGTTGATGGTGGGGACGAATCGGCTCTTGGACATGACGGGCACAGCTTCATTTGTGCTGGCTAATGGTGAAGTGGCGGGCAAGGCGGACCTCACGCTGGCGCTGGGGCCGGTGGCGGGGATCGATCTGACGATGACGGGCACGTGGCATTTGGAAATCAATACCAGCGCGGATGCGGTGAATGTGCCGTATGCAGGCGGCACGGTGAGCGTGGCGGGCGGGCATTATGTGCGGGTGGAATTGGAAAATGGGACACTGAGTTTCACCATCAATCCGACCTTTACCCTAGCGGGAAATTTCGTGTTTGAGCAAAATGGTGTGGGCGCAGCGGCGGTGACGGCCATTGGTGCTAGCAATGTGAGTTTCAGCTTTGGCGATGACACGCATCCGAATCTGATTTCCATCACCAATGGCGCAGGGATTCTGGTGATGAAGAGCAGCGGCATAGCGGGATCGCTCACGGGCACACTGACAGAGACGATCCCAGGCGTGGATCTGGCGGGGACGTTCACGGTGATTATGAATGACACGGGCGCAGCGATGGTGCAGAGCGTAACGGTGGGTGGCGTAACGCAGACGGTGAATGCACCTGCGGGGATTGCGGGCACGGGCAGCTATCTCAAAATTGTGGGCACGGGGACAACGGTTACGGTGGCGGGGGTGACGTTGACGGGAAATTTCACTTACGAAAACTACAACACGCTGGCCACGCACCTGGGGCCTAAGGTCATCGCAGTGGGTGCTTCCAACGTGACGGGCAGTCTGACGGTGGGCGCGACGAATCTGGTGACGTTGACGAACGGCAGCGGGGCGTTTCTGATTACCAATGACGGCCTAGCTGGCACGGCCACGGTGACGTATGCGCTGGCGGTGCCGCAGGTGAGCGTCTCCACGGCGGGCACGGCTACGCTGACGATCAATCAAACAGGCACGGCGGTGAATACGACGGTGGATGTCGGGCTAACGGCTAATGCTCCCATCATCGTCCAAGCCGGGCCCTATGTGAAAGTGGAGACAACGGGCGCGGTGCTCTCGCTGTTAGGTGCGAATGGCGTGACGGTCTCTGGGAATTTTGCTTATGAGCGGTACACCACGGTGGATGGCGATGTGGTGGTGAAATTGGCGGCCACGAATGCCAACCTGCAGTTGGGTGCGGTGGGCAATGTGAATCTGATCCAAGTGGCGAATGCCAGCGGCTATTTCCTGATTAATACCAATGGCATCGCTGGCAAGGCCATGGGAACCGTGACGGTGGCGGGTGCGTTGAGTCCGCTGGTAAGCTTAACGGGAGTGTTCTCCATCGTGATTAACACCACGCCGACGGATGTGTCCGAAGATTTCACGATCAATGCAGCTACGGAACACGTCGAAGCGCGGGCCGGGCCGTATGTGAAAATTTACGGCACTGGCGTCGCCATGACAGTGAATTTAGGGGCGGCGGGGAGTGTGGTTGTGAATGGGAATTTTGTCTTCGAACAGAAGAAGGACAGCGTGACTCACGCGCTGGACTACATTGCGGTGGGTGGATCTGCGATCTCTGTGAACTTGAGCGCAGTGGGCTTTACGGTGGCCATCATGAATGGCGTGGGCGGTTTCCGGCTGACGACGGCGGGGATCGCAGGGCAGGCGAGTGCGAGCACGATTACGTTCTCGGCGGTGGTGGGGCTGACGTTGGAAGCGACGAATGTGATTTTCAAAATCAACAACACCAATGCCGATGTCTCGAGCACGACGGTGGTGGTGTCTCCTACGGAAAATGTGACGTTCAGTTACACGGGCGCTTATTACCGAAACTACATCGGCATCACTGGCGCGGTGAAAGTGAAGTTGACGGTGCCGATAACGTTTGAGGTTGATGGCGATTTCTCGTTTGAACTCTACCACACGGTGGGGGGAAATGTGATCCGGCTAGCGGCTAGCAATGTCTCTGCGGACCTGAAGATCGGGTCCAATCCTGCGCTGATGAGCTTTAACAATGGCTCGGGCGCGTTTGTGATTAGCTCCGCAGGCGTGGCAGGCACGGCAATGTTAAGTTTCCAAACGGGTTTCGTGACGGTGAGCGGGACCATCAAACTAGAAATCAATACCACGGCGTTGGCGGCTAACTACACATGGACGGACCCGGCGGGAGCGACGTTTACCATTGCACTGACTAATCCGAACTATGTGCTCGTCTGCGTGAATGGCCATGTGACGGTGGGCTCGTTTGATGTGCCGGTGAATTTCCAAATTCGTCAGACAGCGGCGGGCCTGTTTTTTGAAACGAAGCCTGCGCTGGTGGAAATATTCCACCTAGATTCCGATGGCACGTTCCATGCGGGCACCTTTATCAGTTTCCCAGCCACGATTGATTTCGCCAACCCAAGCCCAGAGGATATCCTGACGTTCCTACAAACGCTGGCGAACTGGTTTTCGCTGTTTAGCGGCAGCAGCATTTTCGACACCATGATTCCGTTCACGGACAAGACACTGGGGGATGCGGTGGACTTTGCGAAGGGCTTTATCGACAGTTTTTATAACAAGCTAGTCAGTGCAGAAATTGCGGTTACGCTGCCTGCTGCTGGCGTGGCGATATTTCCCGCATCCGGGGCGATCACGGGTGGCTTTTCCATCACGATCGGTACCACGACTTACTCGGTGAGCGGCCTCAGCGGGACGTTCAATGGCACGTTCGTGCCGATCTTGGCGACGCTCAATGCGCGCATTGCGGCCACCGTGGGGCTGGCCGGTAAGATCGAAGCGCGGTTAAATCGGAATGGCAGCATCGCGCTGGCGCTCACGGAATCCGAAATGAGCGCGGGCACGTTGCAGTTCAATATTGCCAATGTCACGGGCGGGATGTTGACGATGGGCTTCCCTGTTTCCACGGGTAGTGCCACGATTTCCCGCTACTTGTTAGCGCAATTCCCACTGGCCCTCAGCCGCATTTTGGGCATTGCGGGCAATGCCGTTTCCCTGCCCGCTTGGACGTGGACCACGGCCTTGCCATCGGCTCCGGCCACATTGCTGCCGTATGCTCCGATCACGTATGATGCGCATCGGAAAGTGTATGTGTTCCCAGTCAATTTCACTTATGCTCCCGTCTTGCCAGACGTGGATTTCCATTGGGCCACGGACATTGGGCCACTGGGCAGCGCGACGTTGTCCGGGAAAATTAAGTTTGAGCCAAGCCTGCATTTTGGATTCGATCTGGGGTTGGATCTGAACTCCAAGGAGGTGCCGCGCATCATTTCCAGCCAAGCCTTGCCTACGCCAACCAACGGGCGGGTGTCGGCAGATGTGATCTTTAAACTTTACGTCAATGGCTCGGTAGCTCCGATCACGATTACTCTGCTGAAGGCGACCACGGATAATAATACCACGGCCAATGACCTAGTGGCGGATCTGAATGCTGCGCTGACTGCGGCGGCGGATTACACCTTGCCCGGCGGTGGCACGGTGGATCTGGCGCAGATTGTGGTCTTCCAAAAGGCTGGGCCAGTGATCGCGCTGAGCGTGCTGCAAGAAGATGACCTGGATGGCGATGGCCACATCGACGTGCAAGAGGACGTGAATCGGAATGGCGTGCTGGATGCCGGTGAGGATATTGATGGCGATGGAAACTTGGATATTAAAGAGGATCTCAACAGCGATGGCGACATGCTAGACGACTACTTAGGCCTGCTGAATCAGTTGAAGATGACGGTGGATAAAGACAACCCCTTTGCCACAGAGCTGGGTTTTGGTGATGAAATCAAGGATCCAAGCGTGCTCCTCGGCTATATCCATGGCTACTTCCAGAGCGTGGTGAATAGCGCGATGAAAGGCATCTTCATTGATAACCTGGACCTTAGTGCCACACTGAAGATCACCACCCCGACGTTGATCACGGGCTCGCTGAATTTTGGATTCTTGAAAGTGACGGTCAGTGGCGGTCAAGTCACCACTACGGATCCTTACACGCATGTGGCCAAGGACATTCGCCTAGCGCTCAGTGCACAAAATCCGACCACGGGTAGCAAGCGCTTCTACCTGCCAGAGTTAATGGATGTGCTGACGAACATCGGCACTTACATCCAAGGCCCAGACCTCACGGGCGCGCTTTATGCAGGCTTTGCTAACGTGACGGCTAAGATCGGCAGCCACACGTTATTTAATACCGGAGAGATCTCCATCTGGATTCCGAAGATCATGGTGCTGACGTATAACGCGGCCACATATAACATCACGGACCTCCTGACGACGAACGATGAAGGCACGTTCCTCACCTTCCCTCACTTCGGACTTGGGGGTGGCGCGGCTTTCCAGAAGATCAGTTTCACAGATGTCCTGCACGGCTTACAAACGGCAGTGGACACCATTTCGGATTTCAGTGCGTTCTCTTTCCTGAATGAAAAGATTCCGCTCATCAACATCAGCGTGCATGATCTGGTGGATTACGCCGGGCAGTTTGCGGATCTGATCGACTCCATTTCCAGCTCCGGTTCTGGCAATATCCAAGACATGCTGACCACGCTGAAGGCCAACGTGGTGACGCTCTTCCACATTGATCCAACGGCTTTCGATATTGATCTGGATACCAACGGGATCGTTTATGGAAATGGCGTGACGGTGAGTACGGGAGGCACGGCTGGCACCGGATCTAAGTTTACCTTCAATCCTAACGGTCTCAACAATGGCTTTACGATCACGAGCACGGTGGGCACAACATTTAATACCTCCCAGCTCGTGCTGATGGGCGATCCACATGTCACGGGAAATACTGCGACAGCTACTTGGGATAGCGTGACGAAGATCCTCACGATCTTGATTGATGCCAATAACACTACGGCTAACGCTATCGTGACCGCCATCAATGGTACTGCCACAGTTAATGCGGTGTGGACGGCGGCCCTGGTGGCGATGGACACGGCGGTGGCCAACAACGGCACTGGCAAGATCAAGACGAATGCGATTAAATTCAGCTTTCACTACACGGCGGCTTACGCAAACCAACTGCCGCTGCAGTTAGACCTAGCGGACCTCGTGAATGCCATGGGGAATGATAATCCGACGATCAAACAATTCCTCCAGGCCGCTACGAGCTTGATCCATGTGGGTGGCTCTGGGATGCTAAATGTCTCGGCAAGTGCAGCGGCTACGTTGGATTTCGGACTGGACCTCACGAGTCCTTGCTCGCCCTCGTTGTTTATCTATGACACCACGGGCGTCAGCCTAACGGCTAAGGTCACGGCTACGGCTCTGAACTTTGATGCCTCCATTGGCGCGCTGGGAATCTACATTAAGAATGGCACCGTGACCTTCGACTATGATGGCAAGGGAGGGAGCACCAACCCAGCGATCATTTCCCTAACACTGAAAGATGTGGATGGCGATGGCCGCCACAGCATCGACGCGACGCTGCTCAGCTTTGACAATATTGCCCTAGTAGCCCATGTAGGCATCACAGCGGTGCTGCCGCTCTTCGCGCCTACGGCCACGATTGCGGTAGGCTCTACCACGGATGCCAATGGCGATGGCTACCCTGACAATGCGCTGGTGCTGGATGTGCCGGATCTTATCCGTCTGCTAGTCAATGACACCACCAGCCTGAATGCCACGAATCATCAAGAGGCGAGGCTGATCTTCCGGGGCTCGGCCAATGATCTGACGATCACGAAGGTGGCCACGGGAGGCAGTGCGTTGACGATTGAATTCCATCACGATGCGGCGTTAGGCTTGGGTTCGCCCACGGTGGCGTTAAGTGGAAATGCGCTGTCGATCACGATCAACAGTGGCGTGACCACGCGGGCGCAGTTGACGGGACTAGCATGGTGGGCGGCCAATGGATTCACGGCCACGGCGGGTGCGGCGGTGCCGGACACGGTGGTGTATGCGGCGGATACTGGTAAACTACGGAAGTTCACTTTATATGCACCGGATCTCAACGGCCTGTTCGCGAATCTCGATCTCTGCGCCTTGATCGACAGTGCGACAGGTCCGTTCCTCACTGGCTTGGATGGGGCGCTGAAGCATATACAAGATGGCCTGACGGAGGCGGTGGGAAGCACTAATCTGCCATTGATTGGCGATGGGTTAGCAGGAGTGGCGACGTTTATTCAAAATTTCCGGGAGGGGCTATTGGCGGAGTTGCGGGCGAGGGTAGCGGAATCAGGAGGCGCGATAGGTGCGCTGCAGGATGCAATTAAAAATGCGATCTGGAATTCACTGGGGCCTGCCGGGTTGGATCTGCTAGTGAATTACACCACGGGCGAGGCACTGGATGCTAGCGCGGGTTCTTCCCAACTGGATGTGGTGTTATCGTGCGATGGGTTGGCGGTCAACATTCGTTTGAAGAAATCCCTAGCGCTCTTGGATACCACGCAGAACCCCATCGATTTCGATCTTGGCGTGGACGGTTTCGGGCTGAGCGTGGATGGCAATGTGATTCTCTCGCTGGGCTTTGATTTGAAGTTAGGCTTCGGCTTTAACAAGAGCGATGGATTCTACATTGTGACGAGCGATGGCTCGGGCGATCCTGAGTTGGACATCGGCTTTTCTGCCACCATCCCAGGGCTCCATGCCAAGGGCGCGCTCTTCTTCCTGCAACTGGATGTAAATGATGATCCTACCGCGCCATCCAGCTTCGTGGGCCACTTCATGGTGGACCTGCGGGATCCTAACAGCGACGGGAAGCTGACTTGGGCAGAGATCACCAGCAGCGGCACTTCCTTTGGTGATATTGTTCATGCTGACTTGGAAGCGATTGCGGATGTGAATCTGAATTTGGTGGCCAGCTTCGGCGGCAATACCAATTTCCCGACGGTGTTAGCAGATTTCAATTTGGACTGGAGCTGGACGCTGAGTGGTGGCTCCACCACGCCAGATCTGGCCTTCAATAATGTGCGGCTGGACTTGGGCACGTTTATTAGCAACGTGCTAGGCCCAGTGCTCGCGAAGATCCAAGAAATCACTGGCCCCATCCAGCCGATCATCGACATCGCAGTCGCCCGCATCCCAATCATCAGTGATCTGGCGGGCAAGGATATCACGTTCCTGGATCTCGCAGAGGCCTTTGGTTACCTGGACCCAGGCACCCGGAAATTTATTGAGCAAGTCATCAAGATCGTGGACCTCATTAACTCCGTGCCCACGGGCGGCGGCAGCGTGATTATTCCGATTGGCAGTTTCCACCTCGGCCAAGCCAGCGATGGAAACTATACAAGCGTGAATCCGCTGGGTAGCCTAGATGCGAGTGATCTGGCTGAGCGGATTTCGGCAGGTATTGATAGCACCTCCACGGCGGGCTCCACGCAGGTCTCGCAAACGTCCGGCTTCGTGGGCGATCAAGGGATTGGCAGCTTGGACAACTTCAAGATTCCGTTTATCCAAAACCCCTCGGAGCTGTTCAATCTCTTCACTGGTGGCTCCGTGCGCTTAGTGGAATGGCAGATGCCGACGTTTAAATTTGAATTCACCTACACTCAAAAAATTCCGATCTATCCACCGCTCTACGCACAGTTCGGCGGCACGATTGGAGCGCAGTTTGATATTGGCATCGGCTATGACACCAGCGGGATTCAGAAATTTATCGAAGGTGGAGCCAAGGATGTGGCGCAGATTTTCGATGGTTTCTACCTTGCTGACTATGATGCCAATGGCCATGAACGGCCAGAGGTGACGTTGAAAGGATCCATCTTTGCAGGCGTGAGTCTGAACTTGGGTATCGCTGAAGTGGGCGTGAATGGCGGGATTGAAGCTGTGATCACGTTTGATCTGAATGACATTACGAAAGACGGCTATGTGCATGTGAGTGAGCTGATCGCTGAGGCGCAACAAGACATCCGCTGCATTTTCGATATTCATGGTGAGCTGCGGGTCTTCTTAGAAGCGTTCCTGAAAGTGAACCTGCTCTTCTTTAAGATCGACAAGACATGGCGCTTTGGAGATTTCCTGTTATTCAGCTTCGACATCACCTGCCCTGTGCCCACGCTGGCTGAGGTGAATGCGGGCACGGGGGTGCTGACGCTGAACATGGGTGAGAATGCGGGTGACCGCCTAGAGATCGATACCACGGACAGCGCGGAGACATTTACCGTGACGCACATTTCTGGTGATGCGGTGAGTGGGGAAAAGGTTTCCGTGACTTGGCGGAACTACACGCAAGAGTTTGAAGGCGTGAAGACGATCTATGCACGCGCTGGCGTGGGCAATGATTACCTGGACCTCACGGGCACGCTGGCCAAAGCGGATGTGGATATGGGCAGTGGAGATGACACGCTGATCCTGGGTTGGGGTGCGGGCAGCACGGTGCGCGGTGGCACTGGCAATGATAAAATTACCGCTCCTACCGATGACCAAACGCCTATCCGCAACACAGGCAACATCATCTATGGCGACGACGGCAATGATACCCTCACTGGCCCCGGCAATACCAGCGTGACGATCTACGGCGGCGGGGGCACGGACATCATCACGGGGTCTAGCATGAATGATATTCTGGACGGTGGCGATGGCGCGGATACCATTACGGGCGGCAGTGGGGATGACACGATCACTGGCGGAGCGGGCAACGATAAAATTTACGGTAACGACGGCAATGACATCATCGATGCCGGTGCGGGTGCTGACTTTGTAGAAGGCGGCAGTGGAAATGACAGCATCAACGGTGGCAGCGGCAGCGATGAGGTCTATGGCGATGACGGCAACGACAAGATCGCAGGTGGCAGTGGCGATGATAAGCTGTATGGCAATGGCGGGGCGGATTTGATCGTGGGGGATGAGTTTAACCTAACGCTGTTTACTTATGACCTCAGCACGGCGGCCACGGCGGGTGGGACGTTCACCATTTCTACGATCACGGGCACGGGCAATGATTTCATTGTGGGTGGTGGCAGCTACGATGTGCTCTTCGGTGGAGACGGCAATGATTTCGTCTTCGGCGGCAACTACTTTGCGGATGGCAGCACGCAAGTGGTGGAGGATGACGACAATGATTTCATCGACGGTGGCCGGGGTGATGACCAACTCTTTGGCGATGATGCCAATGGCAAAGAAGGGGATCGCGACACGGGCATTTCCATCACCAGCTACGTCTGGCATGATCTGGATCTGGATGGCGTGAAGGACGCCACGGAGCCTGGGCTGGCTAACGTGAATGTCTATCTCTATAAATCTAGCGACAACTCGCTCTTCAGTTCTACCAAGACAGATGCGAGTGGGAAGTTTAGCCTAACAGGGCTGGACCCACTGGATTACTATTTGAAATTCAGCATCCCAGCGGGCTTCACGCCGACGCTGATCAACGTGGGAGATGGGCTGCCATCCACGGATCTGGATTCCGCAGCGGAGTTGGGCACGGATAGCGACATCGATGCCACAGGCAAGACTGCGGTCTTCCAAATGGACTACAATGAAGCTGAGACGACGATCGGTGCGGGCTTCACGGGCGTGCCGAAATTGACGATCACTTCTGCGGCAGTCAATGAAGGTGCCAAGGGAGCGCAAACGTCCGTGACCTTTACCTACACGCTGAGCGGCCCATCCCTCAGCACTATTTCCCTGAACTACTACACGACCAACGGTCTGGCCACGGGCGGGAAAGATTTCACCACGGTGGCCTCTACGCTGCTGACGTTTAACCCAGGGGAAACGGGCAAGACTGTGACCGTCTTCGTGACGGGGGATGACACTTACGAATTGGATGAAGACTTTACGCTGGTGAGCGTGCCTACCAGCCCAGTGCTCCTGTCTGGCAGTCCGGCTAGTTTCAGTAACCAAGTTTATATCGTCAATGATGATGCGCGTCCGGCCTTTACGATCACGGATGCCATAGTGACGGAGCCCGGCGTTTCCCAGTTAGTGAAGATCAGCATCAAGCTGACGAATCCGAGCTACCAAACTGTGACTGTGGGTTATCAAACGAGTGATGAGTTCGATTCCATGGGCCTGCGCACGCAGCGCTCCGCCACGGCGGTCAATGATTACCAAGTGCTGACTGGGGTGGCCACGTTCCTGCCCGGTGATGTGCAAAAGGATGTGTATGTGAAGGTCTTTGGCGATCTGATAGACGAGTATGATGAGACGTTCTTCCTGAAGTTAGTGAATCCTAGCAACGCCACCGTCAGTGATGACACGGGCAGCATCCTGATCCGCGATGATGATGTGGCACCGAAAATTACACTGACGCCGGTGACGCCAGATGGTGGCGCGGCTCCGCTGAATTTCCGCACCACGGCTTATGAAACGGACACCGTGGCGGTGGGTGTGCAGTTCAATGTCAGTATCATTGGCCTTACGGAAAAGACGATCACGGTGCGCTATGATACGGCACGCGGCACGGCCATTTCAGATTCGTATGATGAGCTGACGGAGCCGATTGATTTTACCAACAATGCCACGGCTCTGGACTTCGCTTCCAGTGCGGATAGCGATACCACGTTGACCTTCGTGCCGGGCTCTTCCACTACGCAGACGTTCACGGTCTGGGTGCAGCCTGACGACAAGGCAGAGGGCGATGAGTTCTTCTATACGAATCTGCTGAACGCAGAAAATGCCGAGATTGCTAACAACCACGTGATCGTGAAGATCGTGGATGATGATGTGGGCCCAGCGGGCGTGGGGAATCCATTTGATGTGCGTTTCAGCCGTCCTGATTTCCATGTGGCGGAGGGGGATAGCGCCACGACGGGTTATGTGACGTTGATTCGTTCGCTCACGAGCACGGTGGCTTACACGGTGTTAGATATTGGCGGAGGCACGGCTACATTTGGCACGGACTTCACCACTGGGGCTCCGTTGGTGCGGCAGTTGATTACCTTTACGATTGGTGAGGCCGTGAAGTTAGTGCCGATCTATGTGGTGGGAGATAACATCCACGAGGCAGATGAAACGATCTTCTTCAATCTCCGCAAGCCCACGGGCGAGCCCGTGAAGGGCTATCCAGGCGCGGCTACGATGACCATCGAAGATGACGACGACGTGGCCGTGATAGTGGAAACGGTGCCTGTGCCTAACAGTGTGGTGGAGGGGACGACGTATCAGTTCCGCATCCGCTTGGTGGACTACAATGATCCGCTGCATCCAGACATCGTGACCTCTGTGCCTGTGACGGTGGCCTACGGCACCACTGCGCTAACGGCTACGGCGGGTGGTGTGGACTATACGAATGTGGCGGGGACTTATACTTTCCCAGTATCGTTGTTTGCTGCGGTGGGCTTTGTGAAAAATGTGATTACGGTGAATGACGCCACTGCTGAGGCCACGGAGCAGTTCCGTTTCAGCATTGCCCCTACCACTAGCGGCGTCTTTACGGTGCAGGCGTTCGTGGATGGAAACATTACGGATAACGACACCAAGGCGGTGGGCGCTTACGTTTATGTGGACGCCAATAACAACGGCTACAAGGACGTGGGTGAAGCGGGCGTCTCTGGAGCCACCGTGACGCTGACGGATTCTAGCAACACGGCCTATCCGCTAACCACAAATGCTAGCGGCTATTTCTCTGCCAATGTGCTCTATGGCACGGTTCATGTGGCGGTGGATGGCACGGGGGTGCTGGAAGGTTATGAGGTGACGACGGCCAATGATAACCAAGACGTGACGTTTACAGCTGGCTCGGCTCCGATCACTAACATTGGCTATCTCATTGGCTTCACGCTCAGCTTGCCGAAGACGGCGGAAACCACGGGTAGAGGTGGCACAGATGACACGATCTTCGGTGGTCCAGGGAATGACTACATCGACGCGGGCGCGGGCGATGACCATGTGGTCGGCGGCCATTGGCAGACAGCCACCAGCACGAACTCGCCTATCAACCAAGGCACGTATGATGCCATTATCGTGGCGAACGTCGGTGGCTCGATTACCAATCCACAAACCGCTCCGATCTGGAGCATCAGCACGGCGGGTCTTGGTGGAGGTAACATTTCTGGCCAAGCCTGGGTGGATACCAATAACTCGAACGTGCAGGACGAAGGCCTCTATACAGGTGAAGTCTATGTGACGCTGCTGGATGGAGCGGGCAACGTAGTCAACGTGCTAGCCACGACGACGGGGACGTATAGTTTCACGGGCTTGTATAAGGGCACTTACATCGTGCAATGGGATCTGCCTAGCGGTCAGCAGTTTGTGACTCCAGGCATCGGCGGTGCAGCGGTGAATAGCGATGCGGTGGTGGCGGGGCGCACGGCTAAGTTGTCCTTGGCCACGGATACCAGCACGGCTACTAACATCGACGCTGGGCTTGAGGCTAGCGGCACGTTGCCCGTGGCTAGTGGTAGCACCATCCAATTTAGCCAAAGCAGCTACCACGCGGTGGAAAGCGCCACGGTGGGCGGGCATACGTTTATCACCATCACCATGGTGCGGAGCAATGCGGCTAGTGTGGAAGCGGTGGCCTGGTTCATGCATGATGGCACGGCTCTGGCGAGCACGAACTATGTGAAGACGCAGGGCGTGGTGACGTTTGGGATTGGAGAAACGTTGAAGAGCTTTGATATCGAACTCATCAGCACGGGCCAGAATATTTGTGATGCCAAAGACTTCTCCCTGAGCACGCGCAAGCCTACGGGCCAGCCGATCCGGGGCGGGGAAACGACGATTTATATCCATGGTGCGGCGGCCGCGTCGAACACGGATGACGATACGATCTATGCTGGTGAAGACTGGGATGTGGTGTTAGGAGATTCTGGCTACATCGACGCGATTGCCCTGCCCAACACGGCCTCCACCAAGATCCACGACACCGGAGGTCTGGGGCATGACACCATTTACGGAGATGATGGGCCGGACTATCTGAATGGTCAGCTTGGCAATGATGTGATCTCTGGTGGCGAGGGCGATGACATCGTGGTCGGTGGTTATGGTGATGATCGTATCGAAGTGACCTTGGATGACGATACGATTTCCGGTGGCAACGGCACAGACACAGTGTTCGGCACGTATGATGGCGCGGTGATTCAGATCGATGCGGCTAAAGTATGGTTCAGCCTGGATACGACGGTGAATGCGGGTGATAGCGAGTTTACGCTCACTGGCATTGAGTCGCTGGAACTGTATGGCGGAGCGGGCACGAATTCGTTTATCGTCAATGGCTGGGCGGGCGAGGCGTTCCTCTTTGGCGGTGGCGGCACGGATGCGCTGCAAGTGACTAACGACATGGACATGACGCTAGCTGATAGTCCTGCGCTGCAAAAGCTGCTCTACGCGCTGCTGCGGGGCATGAATGTGGAGGCGAATCTGACGCTGATCACGACTGGCACGGCTTACCATATCGGTGAATTTGAAACGGTGTCGCTCACAGGTGGTGCGTCGAATAACATCATCGACGCCAGTGGTTACTCACACGATGTGACGCTGAGCGGCGGGGCCGGGGACGACACGCTGATTGGCGGTAGTGGCAATGATACGTTCTTCTTTGTTGCGGACACTGCGTTGGGCACGGACACCATCACGGGCAATGGCGGCAAGGATACGCTGGACTTTTCCGCCACGCTGGCGGGCGTGACGGTGAATCTGGCCACAGTGGGCGCTAGCCAAACGGTGAATGGGAATTTGAAGTTAGTGCTGAGTGCGCTGGACATTGAAAATGTCACTGGTGGCGCAGGCGTGGATGCGCTGACGGGCAATAGTTTGGACAATGTGATCATTGGCGGAGCCAGCAACGACACGCTCACTGGCGGCACGGGATCTGACACGTATCGTTTCAATGCCGACACCGCTCTGGGCACAGACACCATTATTGAAAACAGCGCGGATGCTGGTGAGGACACGCTCGATTTCTCTCTGACTACGTTGTTCACGATCAATTTGGACATGGCGCTGACGACCGCTCAGGTGATTAATGGTAATCTTTCCATCATCCTCACGGGCGGTGGATTCGAGAATGCCATGGGCGGGGCGCTCAACGATGATCTGAAAGGAAACTCCCTAGCCAACAAACTCTACGGTATGGGTGGCGATGACAAGCTCTTCGGGGCTCAAGGTGATGACTATCTGGACGGTGGCGATGGCACGGATACGCTGGACGGTGGCGAGGGCACGGACAGTATCAGCGCCAATGCAGATAGCGCTTTCCAACTCACGAATACGCTGCTGAGCCGCAATGGTGGCGATGTGGATTACCTCAATCTGATCGAGCGCGCGACGCTGACGGGTGGGGTTAGTGCGAATATCTTTACACTGACGGGCTGGACGGGCTTTGCCACCCTCAACGGTGCGGGGGGCAATGACACGCTCATTTACACAGCAGACATCAACATGACACTAACTGGTGCGGCGGGCACGGACATGCTGAGCCTGAATGGCGGGGCCTACACATTCAGCATGACGAGTGTGGAAAGTTACATTTTAACTGGCGGGGTCAGTGCCAATACTTTGAATGCTAATGGTTATACCAGCGGCGGATCAGTGACATTGGATGGCGCGGCGGGGAATGATACGCTGGTCGGCAGTGCTGGCACGGACACGCTCCGGGGCGGGAGCGGGAACGACATCATTTCCGGCGGGGCTAGCTATGATTACATAGACGGTGGCACGGGCACGGACACGCTGCTGGAACTGAACGCGAGCACGGTAACCTTGACCAACAGCGGCTACACCATCAACGGTGGCACAGACAGCCTAACTAGCATCGAGAATCTGAGCATCGTGGGCACGGCGGGCAATGATACGTTCACTGTTTCGGGATCGCCTTCTACGAATGTGGCGCTCAATGGCGGCGGCGGGGTGGGGGATAAGCTGCATGTGGATACGAGCTACAACGCCACGCTGACCAATAGCTCTTTGGCGTTGAGTAATCTGCCACTGGTGACGATCACGTTGTCTAACATGGAGCTAGGTGAACTCTACGGCAGCGCTGGGGCTAATGTACTGAACGCTGGAGGCTTCAGCGGCACCGTGACGCTGAGCGGCGGAGCGGGCAATGACACGCTGAGCGGCGGCAGCGGCAATGACACGCTGGATGGTGGGGCGGGGGATGATACCTACAAATTTAATACGAACACCGCCCTGGGCACTGATAGCATTGTGGATGCTAGCGGCACGGACACGCTGGACTTCAGCGGCAGCACGGCAGGCGTGACGGTAAACTTAACGTTGATTAGCAATGTGAATGCGAATCTGACGCTGACGTGGGCGGCGGGGGTGAGCGTGGAAAATATCATCGGCGGCAATGGGGCGGATAATCTCACGGGCACCACGGGCGATAACAAGCTGACGGGCGGAGCAGGCAACGATCAACTCAACGGCGGAGCGGGCGATGATACCTACATTTACAACACCGACACCGCGCTGGGCACGGACAGCGTGACCGACACGGGTGGCACGGATACGTTGGATTTCTCTGCTAGCACGAGCACGATCACAGTGAATTTGGCCAATGCCACCAACGTGGTGAATGCGAATCTGACGATCAACTACTTCGGCACCATCGACAATGTGATCGGTGGTTCGGGTAATGACTTCCTGACGGGCGGAGTTGGAAATAACCAACTCACCGGCGGTGCAGGCACGGACTCGCTGGATGGTGGAGCAGGGGATGACACCTATCTCTTCGACACGGACACCGCGTTAGGGACGGACACCATTGCTGATGTCAGCGGCACGGATACTTTGGATTTCAGCGCCAGCGCGTTGGCGGTGAGCGTAGATCTGAACAGCACTAGCAACGTGGTGAATGCCAATCTCACACTCAACTGGCTGGCTGGCGTGACGTTGGAAAATGTCATCGGCGGCAGTGGTAACGACACGCTGAGTGGCAATAGTTCTGCCAACGTCCTCACGGGTGGCGCGGGCAATGATGCGCTGAACGGACGCAGCGGCAACGATACCTACGCCTTCAACACCGATACCGCTTTAGGTACGGATACCATTTCCGATAACGCTGGCACCGACGTGCTAGACTTCTCTGCTAGCACCACCGCAGTGAGTGTGAATCTGGATCAAGCCGCCGTGCTAGGCACTGTGACTAATGTGGTGAACGCGCGCCTCACGCTGCGTTGGGCCAGCACTGTGACCTTGGAGAATCTCAAGGGCGGCAGTGGCAATGACACGTTGATCGGCAATGCTAGCGCTAATAACATCCAAGGTGGCGCAGGAGATGACACCATCGACGGTCGCGCTGGCAATAACACGCTCATCGGTAGCACGGGCGATGACACTTACCTCTTCGATGTCGCTCTAGCTGGCGATAACACCATCACAGAACTCGCAGGCGAAGGGGATGACACCCTGGACGGTGCGGGTGGGGGATTGGTGGACTTTAGTTGGACCACCTTCAACGCCCCTGACGTCGCATATCCATCCTTCCGCATTAAATTTACTAACGCCTCAACCGTGGAGCATTCCCTATGAAAACGTCCACCTCTAACACCCTAGCCGCACCCTCAGATTGGAGCAGGAACACTTCTGTCTCTGCGCTGACGCTCCTCAAGAATGGAACTAGACGGGACAAAGCTGTCCCGTCTCCGTGGATGAGCGCGCTCTGCATGTTGCTCGTTCTAACCGGAGTATTACCAGCCGCCACCAAGACCTGGATCGGAGCCACGGGTGGTGCTTGGGCCACGGCGGCTAACTGGTCCGGTGGTGTGGCCATTGTCGCTGGAGATTCTGCGGTGTTTGCCAGCGCCACTGCGAATTCTTCCACCAATAGTCTCACGGGCCTCTCCTTGGTGGACATTATCTTTAGTGCGGGCGGGGTATCGCATGCGTTGACGGGGAATGGTGTTTTTTTAACGAATAGTATCGTCCAGAATAGCGCCTCAGTGCAGACCATTGCGTTGCCTCTAGGCTTCGCTGGGCAGCGGACCGTGGCTGGCACAGGCAGCTTGGCGCTGTCAGGCATCATCAGTGGCGTTGGTGGGCTGGTCAAAACAGGTGCAGGCACCGCTACGGTGAATGCCGTCAATACCTTCACGGGCGGGGTATCCATCCTGGGCGGAAACTTTGCGTTGGGGGGAAATAATCTTTTGGCAGATACGGGAGCACTCATTTTAAATGGCGGTAAATTTTCCACTAACGGCAATGGCGAGGCCATGGGAGCGTTCTCGTTGCTCTCCAATTCGATCATCGACATGGGCAGCAAGGCCTCTGTGATTTCGTTCGCTAGCATTTCCGATTGGTCGCCCACCGCTACGCTGACCGTGCAGAACTGGACCGGAACCATCGCCACTGCGGGCGGGACGGATCAGGTCAAAATTCTCCAAGGAGCCACTAGCCTCAGCACTGGTCAGCTAGCCAATGTGCAGTTCTACGATGCCGCTGGAACCGCCCTGGGCCAAGGCGCGATGGTGATTGGCAATGAGCTAGTACCCAAAGCCGCTGCGCCTACCTGCTCGCTGGCTAACAGCGTGAGTAATCTGGTTTACAATGACCAAGGGACCACCGCCACGTCTGATGATACGATTGATTTCCTCCTGACCATCACCCTTTCTGGCACTATCATTTCCACCACCTGGGATGTGGCCGCGCCTGCCGGACTGTCCGGCTCCGGCAACTATGGCGTGGGTAAACAGTTTTCCGTGCCTTACGCCACCTTTACCTCTAATGTGCTGGCATTGACCGTCAAAGACCGAGTTGATGGACAATGCAATACTACCGCCACCATCACGGCTCCCACCCCAGCGGCTAACGTCATCATCCAGACCGCCGTGCTGGATGAGGACAACAATAACGTCTTTGATCATCAAGGGGAAACGCCCGAATACATCGTCATCAAGAACAACGGGAACACCACTGTTTCCCTCAGTGACTGGACGCTTTCCAATGATCCGCAGCAGCCGAATATGTGGCAATTTCCTAGCGCCACTAGCATTGCCGGCGGAGATACGAAACTGATCTTCGCTTCTGCCAAGAACCGCATCACCGCCGAACCGTATGCTACAAATTTCCGCCTCGTTTGTCCGCCTGCGCCCACCGCTTGTTTGTATCAGAAGCTGGCGTTGCGCTCCACTTTCGTGGTGCGTGGAGGCGCGTGTAAACCCTGCAATGTCGCCATTCAGAAAGGCACGCCGCTGAACTATGTGATTCCTGATAGTAAATTTTCCACCACGGGCACCACCTGGACGGTCCCCAGTTACAATGATGGCCAATGGAGCCGTGGGTCCAACTGCATCGGCTATGATGGCGATCCGATTTGCGATAACCTGATTCTTTATAGCACTTTCAACACCGCTGATGTGGACACCACGAATCACATCATCTTCGACATGAGCGGGCCCATCCTGCATCCCGGCACCTATGTGCCGACCGGGGCCACGGTTCCGGTGGCTGGAAAGGTAGGTCAAGCCGTCTCGTTTCCCGGTTCGGGCACCGTCGCCACCGCCTCCCTAGTGAACTATATCCACCACTCGGAGCTGAATCCGACGAATCAGAACTACACCTTTGCCATCTGGATTTATCCTACGGCTAGCACGGGGCAGACAGAATTAATCTATCAGAAGATGGATACCCAGACCTCCATGGGCTATTTCCTCACCCGCGATGGCGATGCCGGGGCTACCTTCGGTTTATACGCTGGTGGCAACTATCTGTTCACGGTGCGCACGCCGCAAAACATTCCCGCCCAAGCTTGGCTGCAACTCACGGTAGTGGTGAATCGGGATCTGGGGCAACTGCAACTCTATCGTGCGGGCGTGCTCGTCAATACGACCTTCTTGCCATCATCCGTCATCATCAATGTGGCTAACACCAAGCCGCTGCAACTCGCGCAGCCGTTCTCCGCAGCCACGCAAATTTCCTTCAACGGGAAAATGGACGAGTTCGCCATCTGGGGGCGCGCCTTGCCGAGCACGGAGGTGCAAACCGTGGTAACCCAAGGCGTGGCGGGCCTTTCCTTCAAAGTAGCGCCCACTGGCCAGACCTCTAGCCCGCCGTATAACACCCTCATCACCACGGATGTGAAGGCTGCCATGAAAGGGGTGAACACCAGCGCCTATGAGCGCATCCCCTTTACCATCCCGGATGTTTCGCTGGTTTCCAAACTTCAGCTCAGCATCAACTACGATGACGGTTTCATCGCTTACATTAACGGCATTAAAGTAGCTGAGCGCAATGCGCCAAGCTCGCCCACCTATACTTCCTCCGCCACGCTTGAGCGTCCTGACACAGACGCACTAACAGCAGAAGTGATAGACCTCACGGCCTTCAAGAGCTCGTTAGTGACAGGCGCGGGCAACGTGTTAGCCATCCACGGATTGAACTTTGGCGTGGCGGATCCTCGTTTCCTTATCTGCCCCGAATTGTGTTATGAGGAAGACACCGCCAACGCTTGTTTCTGCTCCACTAATGGGCGGAATTTCTGGCTCGCCTTCCCTGGTAATGAACCGGATGAAACGACGAATCCATTGGCTCTCAGCGTTTGCATCACGGGCGTCACGGGCACCACGGGTGTGCTGACGGCTCCATTCTATGGCATCAGCACGCCGTTCACCATTCCGGCTAGTGGCTCGGTGCAGATTCCTATCGACAAGAAGCTGAGCTTGGAAAAGAGCGATACCATTGAAACCAAGGGCATCCACATCGTCTCCAGTCTGGATGTGGCGGTGTATGCGCGCAGCCGGGAAGACTACACCACGGACAGCTACCTAGCCATTCCTACCACGTGCTTGGGCAGCGAGTATCTGGTGCTAGGGTATAGGAATCTGTGGATCGGATCGCCTGATCTAAATGGATCAGAGTTCGGAATCGTGGCCCAGGCGGACAACACCCGCGTGACCGTGAAGCCCACTAAAAAGACCAACGGCCACAACGCTGGCGTGGCGTATAGTTTCACGCTGAACCAAGGTCAGACGTATTTCCTACGCAACACCGACGCGGATCTGTTACCGGACTTAGATGATCTCAGCGGCTCGGAAATTCTCAGTGACAAACCCGTGGCCGTCATGAGCGGACATCGTTGTGCTAACGTGAACGGGCTCACGTTCTTCTGTAACCACCTTGTGGAGCAACTGCTGCCCATCCCACTCTGGAGCACGGAATATGTCAGCACGCCGCTAAAAACTCGCACCAATGACACCTACCGCGTGTTGGCTAGTAAGAACTCCACGCTGGTGTTCTTCGATGGTGTGGCCAAGGCATTTTTGAATCGTGGGGAAATATTTGAAACGGTGGAAAGTGTGGGACGCATCATCACGGCCAATGCACCGGTGTTAGTAGGGCAGTATTCTAACAGCTCAGATTACGATGGCGTGACCACCTCCGATCCCTTCCAGATCAACCTCCAGCCCACTCGCAGTTGGCTGGGAAGTTATAAAGTGTGCGTGCCGCCTGCTTCGGAGTTCACTCACAGCTATGTGAACGTAGTGGCCAATTCCACATCAGACATTGCTAGCATCATCATTTCTCCCGCCGTTATTTCCACGGAAGGCCCCATCGCCATGTTCGGTGGCAAAGCCTACGCCCGTTATGAAGTTACACCCAATAGCACCTACACCTTCAGCGGAAAATACTTCGGTCTCACCCAGTATGGCTTCGATGAGTATGACGGCTACGGCAACAGCGGCGGCATGGGCTTCCAAGATTTCTTTCCCCCCGTCTTCGCCACCTGCCCGAGCGATATGACGATCTACTGCACTGGCAACGTGGCTCAATGCACGGCCCCCATGCCCGATCTCATCCCTGGACTCGGCATCACAGACAACTGCTGCTCCTACGCTAGCCTAACGCTGCGCCAAAGCATCGCAGTGGGCACTGCGCTCCCAGAAGGAGACTACAAAGTGACGGTGACCGCCACGGATTGCGTGCAGAACACCTCCACCTGTTCCATCAACCTCCACGTCCGCTCCAACTGGCAAGCTACCAATTTCCCTGCCAGTTACGGCAATACTGCGCTCGAACGCACCACCTGGGGCTGGTCTGCGGATAAAGATGGCGACGGCATTCCCAACAATCTGGAATACGCCCTAGGCACCGATCCCAATGTCCCTAACGACCTCTCCACCGCCGTCAAAGTGAACTACGTGGCCGACGGCAACGACTACTTCCTAGAGATCACCTACCGCCGTCGCCTGGACGATCCCTCGCTCGAATACATCTGCCAAGGCAGCAATGGCTTGGGGGACTGGACCCAAAGCCTCGGCCATTTTGAAGTCCGCAGCGTAGTCCCAGACACGCTCTCCGGCTACGAGGCCGTGACGGAGCGATGCCTAGATTCACTGAATTCACGTAATCAACACTATTTTTTGCGGATTAAATTAATCCAGCACTGAGGGGCCGCTGCGATTGCTTGCTTAGCTAGATTCCCACCTGTTTCCTGACGGGTGGATATGAGGTGGTGCCAAGTAAACCTCAACCCAAGCACTGGCACCACCTCAATCCCCTCAACACACGAACAGACAAAGCTGTCCATGCTTAGTTGATTATTAAGATCTCTTAAATACTTTGCAACATGCTTTTAGCATCTTTTTGAAAGGGGTTTCCTAGTGCATTTCGTGTTAGTTATAGATCTGCTTCCCTCTAACAGGACCTGAAATTTGCTAGGCAAGCTAGTAAATGGTGTTCGATTTTGGGATTCATGTTATGGATGAATCCATTATTTCAACGGAACGAGGCGAGGCGTAATCCGGTGGGTTGGGCCGCGGCCTCGTGGCGGCCTACTTTTTTGGGTGTTTGAAATATACTGCCGCAGGCGGCACTTTGTCCAGTGCGGTGTGCGGGCGCTGGGTGTTGTAGAATTCCAGGTAGCCTCCGCAGGCTTATCCCAGGCGCTAAGAGAGAAGCATCCGTATTTCACGCTGCGCCACAAGCGCTCAATGAAACATTGTCGTACCCACCTCCACTGCCGTCCCAGGAGGGTTTGATGCCGACCCTTAACAAGTGATCAATATA
The DNA here is from genome assembly GCA_043757865.1 of Verrucomicrobiales bacterium. Taxonomy (GTDB): domain Bacteria; phylum Verrucomicrobiota; class Verrucomicrobiia; order Verrucomicrobiales; family V1-33; genus JAGNEJ01. Next base: position 24,047 of record JAYVOP010000156.1, read on the forward strand.
ATCCCCGCACGGGAACTGGCGGCCCTAATCCAGATTGAGGATCTGCGGCTTGCGGCCTGTCGCAAGGGCTTGCTTGAGCACATCGATACAGAACCGCTCCTCCATGGTAGTGGAAAGGTGCTAGATTGTGTCGTCACAAGATTAAGTTGACTTGGAAGTAAGGCCGTGTCAAAGCTGGAGGCATGAGAGCAGATTACCATCGACATGACCTTTCTGAT
>JAYVOP010000157.1:0-1763 GCA_043757865.1 Verrucomicrobiales bacterium
GACACTTTGGCGAACTCCGCCAGCAAGTCCCGCTGCTCGCCCAGCCCTTGTTCCAGCGCTTGCTGCGCACTGGAATCCGCAGGCGGCGGCGGCTCCGCAGGCTTGGCCCCCGGGGCGGCGGCTAACGAGTTCGAGGGCAAGCCTAACTTTCCCTTGCTTGGCGGCTTGGGCGGACCAGCGGGCGTTTCTTCCTTGGCTTCTGGCTTATTCATGGTGCTCTCCGTGATCTTGATAGAAGGCGCAGGCTCTGGCGGCTTGGCGGTAGGATCCACGGGCTTGGGCGCGCCAGGAGCGGCAGGTGGTGGCTCGCCTAGGGTAAGCTGCGGAGCGCTCTTGGTGTCGGCGGCAGGCTGTGCTTGACCCGGTTTAGCATCGGCCTTGGCGGCTGCCGATTGCTTTAAAAGATCCGCCACCGAGGGCATCCGCTCGGCGGCTATTTCCGCTAGGGATTTCAGCATCGTGGCCCACGATTCCAAGCGCGCAGCATCGAACTCTGGGTTCTTCGTCGCCTGCTCCACCATGCTGCGACCAGAGCGATTCAGTGCGGCTAGCCGCTCCGCATTGGCTCCTTCTGCCGCCGCTTGTTGGGAAACTTTGCGCCTATTTTCTGGCCGATCCAACTCCGTGGCCGCCATCGCCCTCAACTCGTGATTCGTCTGATGCAGTTGTTGCTCACGTTCATACGTTTCGCGTGCGGCCTCCAGCCATTTGCCCATCTGCTGCGTGACCCAGAGCGCATGATCTTCTTTATTTAAAACATGCAGCACGAACGCCGCACTCTGGCTCGGCTCCCGCTCAGTGAGGTAATCCGCCGCCCACGCGCGCACTTCTAACGTCTGCGGAGCCACGCCCTCGCGCTGCGCGCAGAACGTCGCCCGTGTGGCCATTTCCTTCTGCTCAGGCGCGCCTGCTGCGGCCACCTTCGAGCCCGTGGCGGACTTTCCATCGTCCAGCCCACGCCAACGCAGGCCCACTTCCCGCAGGCCAAAATCATCCGTGGAGGAAACTTCAAACATCACCACCTCCGAGTCTAACACCACCTGCTCTAGTGATTCCCGACGCGCCACGATCTTAGGCGCTTGATCTTCCGCCGCCTGCATTTGCAATACTAACGGCACCCGCGCGCTCAGCCCCAGCCCATCCTTCCAGGTAAACGTCACGGCCCGATCCGCCGCCAACGCCTGCGGCTCACTGACGATCTGCGCCCCCACTAACCGGGCGGGCTGACCATCAATCACCGCTGTCACTAACGACCGACTAGCCGTAGCTGCAAACGTCACCTGCGCACCCCGCAGCACACTCACGGCCCCGCCCCGAATCGCGATCTCTGGCTGCGTGGCATATTTTAAATAGTCCGGCAACTGCACCCGCACCTTCAGATCCGTCAGCTCTGGCCGGGGCCGGGGCTCTAGCCGCAACGACTGGCGGACATCCCCCACTTTCACGAACATCTCCGCGTCCTGCTGCTGCGGTGGGAAATTCAGCGCATAGCCGCCCGCTGCTTGAGCCGCGCGGATCTCTGGCTGGCCTGCGATGAGGCCCGTGGCCGCCGCAGGCCGCCACTGCGCAGTCTCCGCTAACTGCACGGGCAAGGTGAAGGGTTCTGCCAACGGCACCACCAGCGGATCTGGCAATGTTTCCACGCGGGCAAACGTGAAGCGCTCTGTGGCCCGCCAGGGCATCAACCACCGCGTTAGGGCATTGCGCGCAGCATCATTGATGGCCATGAATCCCACGCCTGTCAGCACGCACGCACTAGCCGC
>JAYVOP010000158.1:0-6371 GCA_043757865.1 Verrucomicrobiales bacterium
GCCTTGATTCCAAAACCGGGGGGGCTATAACCGGCTTCGGGAGGGTGGTCTTGTATTGCGGCTTTGCCTTGATTCCAAAACCGGGGGGGCTATAACGGATTGTTTTGCCCGGAGCCAAGGTCACATGCTTTGCCTTGATTCCAAAACCGGGGGGGCTATAACCCTCTTTAGTAAGTCGTTGATTATCAGCGACTTACAGTGGGTTGTGTCCCCCTGTAGTATCGTCAGAGCCTCCATTGTTGCAGCTACCAAAACTGTAATTGTTCTGGCATTCCTTCTGGAGTCCCTGCTCTGGCAGGGGCTCCGTGGATTACGAAGGAACGTTCCCATTGCGCTCGGGTTACGAAGATGGCGCGGACGCTTCCTTCTGGCGGGAGGTGCTTTTTGACCCGATCGATGTGGGTTTCTTGTCGGGCGAAAGTGACACAGGAGCGGATATAGACGCTGAACTGCATCATGGTGAATCCGTCATCAATCAAGAAGTGGCGGAAGTCCGTGGCAGCTTTCCGTTGTTTCTTGCTGAGGACGGGCAGATCAAAGGCGACGATTAACCATCCCATTTTGAATTTTTCGGTGTCCATGGTTTGTAATTTCCCACTTGGCTGGTGATGATGGCCCGACGGAAGCCGCGGGAGGTAGCTTCTACCACGCTGTTGAGGTCCATGTGTGAGTCCAAGTAGGGGATGCGGCGGAGCGTGGTCTGGATGATCCAGCGCTTGTATTCCTTGGTGACCTCGAGCGGGGCGTCGGCAGGCAGTTGTTGCAACCACAGGTAGGCTTGGTGGTCCACCACCGGGCGGAAGGGCTCCATGAGATCGTAAGCCAGCGGAGTGCAGCGCTCGCGGATGGCGTGGTTCAGCCCAAAGGTGGGATCTAGGCCGATGCCGAAGAGCTTGTGCAGGACGGAGGTGAGTAAGACTGCATAACCGAAATTCAGCAGCGAGTTGAAGCCGCCAGTGCCACGCGGCTTTTGCTCGCGGGTGAAATTTTTCTGCGGTGCCCAGCGGTCTAGAATCCGGCCCCACACGGGCCAGTAGAGCTTGGCGCAGATGGCTTCCTTGTGCGGCTTTTTACCCAGGGCACAGGATTCTATGGCTGGCAGACTAGGATGATCCGGGGCTAAATGTCGTGCCAACAGCAACTGATTCCGGCATTTGGCATCCACGGTTTTCTGCCACAGCACGGAACGGACTTTTTCAGGCAGGGAAATAACGGCCCGGCACAGCGTGGTGTCAGTAGCCCGGTTAGCGGGCAGCATCACGCTGGTGGGTTTGTAGTTCTCGCACATCACTATGGAGACGCCTTGCTTGGCCGCTGCCAAGAAAACTTGCCCGTGAATCTGCGCGGAAAAACTTGAAATAATGATCGCCCCCACGTCCTCCATGGGCAGGCTGCGCTGGGCACCATCGGAAAGGCGACACGACAACTGCCCATCGCGACAAGTCAGCGAGCATTGCGGGGAATCGATGTTGATGATGTGGTAGGACACACGCTCAATATAGCATGTTTTTCAAATTTCCATAATTTTTATCATAAATATAAAAATTAACGGCTGCGTTCTTGACTTTGGAACGCTGGCCGCCAGTTTCAATTTAGATTGATTCCGTCAATCTGAGGCTCTCTATAAGTTTTACGTCCTCAAACAAGAACTTATAAGAGGGCCTTATTTTTGCCTAAGCAGGGCACTCAGGCAGGCTGAGCAGGTTATTTGGCTGCGCTCCGTCATTCTGGGTTTTGAGGTATTTATTGCCGTATTGGCTAGTGCCCACGACGCCCCATACAACATGCCCGCCGACATGGACGAAGTAACGGTAGGTCCCGGTTTCGATGTCAGTGACTGCTTGCTGTTGGCTGCGCTTCCACCGGCTTTGATCTGGATTTACACCGCCGATGTAGAGGATTCGCTCGTGTGGGTTGGGACGGTCGCTTTTGTTGATGCAGTGGATTTGAACTTGTTGTGCCATGGTTTTAGTTTGGTTTGGTTGTTGGATCGCCAATTTCCCCGACATGCCCGCCTGCATTTGAAGGCGCAGGCGGGCTTTTTGTTAGGAATTAAGGCAAAGCCACCTGAAATCATTGGTTATGAGCGTCAGGTGAACGGCACAATGAACCAGAATTCAAAGCATCGCAACTAAAAAGATTACTCCCACCTGAAATAGCGGGTTAAAGTTTGATTATCCGACCAAGCCTCCGCTGTGCAGGGACAAGCCAGCTTTCAGCAAACTGCTGAGGAGCACATTGATCTTGTGCCCCTCAGTTTTGTTTTTCAGGCGCACGACGTCTGGCCGGCCGATGTCGAGAGCCATGCCTGAGGCGTTGTTCTTGGCGGAGAAGACCCTCCAGACGCCCGCATAATTTCCGGAAGCAATCTTTATTAGATTTCCATTCCGAATCACTCGTGGCCGCTTCCCTCCGTTGGCCTTTTGCAGATCCCGCAGGCGGTTCCAGACTTTGTGGTAGGGAATGATAGTGGGGGTGGGGTCTAGGGCGACGCCATAGTTCTCGGGGATGACGAGGACGGATTGGCGGGGCTGGAGTTTTCCGGCATCGGTGCCGTCGGGGTTCAGGCCGAGAAGTTTGCCGGGTTTTTCGATGGCCGTTTTCTTCACGCGGCTGCCGTCGGGTTGGCGGATGGATTGCTCTAGGTGGACGTTTTCCCCTTCGATCTTGCGCACACGCCAGGCGTTTTGCTCCACGCGTAGGCCATCGATGCTTTTGGGCAGGTGTTGCACCACGCGGCATTCTGCGAGGCGTTTGCCGATCTGGGCTTTGAGTTCATTTGGCAGATCTTGCAACATGCCGCCCCGGCCCTCGGTGCCGGGAATATACAAGCCGTGGGTTTTGGCTTTCAGCGTTTGTTGCTCAGCGGGGGTGGGTTTGCGTTTGACTAGCAACTCCCACACGGAACCATCTCGCCCAATGTAAAATTCCGCCAAGCCGATGACGCAGGCGTCCAGCGCATGGTGCAGGTGAGTGATGTCCCGGATCTCCGTCTTGGTCCGCACGGCACCGGATTCGTCCAGCACTTGCGGGTTCGCTTGGGCTAGCGCGCCCATCAGCCGCCAACTCTTGCGCACAGTGCCTGTGACTGCACCGGGGAGAGAGGTTAGGACGGGCATTTTTTTCACACTGGCAAATTCTCGCTTCATGGCATCCGCCGCTAAGCGCACTAGCTGGGAGGTCTTAGTGAGATCCCCTGGGGTAAATTCTTTTTCCTCGTAGTCCGGCAGCAAGAGCAGTTCCTTGCGCTTTTTCTTGCGGCGTTTGTCATCGTCGTGACCACGGAAGGAATCCAGTTTCTTGACGTTCTCCTCATATTTGCTGAGTGGCAAAATGGTGATGCCAGGATGCCCCGGCAGCGGATTCCCCTGTTCCTGTTCCACAAAGCGGTAGGCCGTGCGTTTGCCCTTCCAAGCGTTGATGGCTTTGAAGGTGATAACGAGGGAATCTAGGCTATCGCTCTGGCGTTCAGAACGTGGGATGACGTGATCCTTGTCCACATATTCCGGGTTGGACAGATCCTTGAGATCAATTTCCATCCCAGTATAAGGACACTTTCCACCCAGGTCTTCTAGGATGCGGGCTTTGCGGATGAGCCCGGGTTTAATGAGGTTAGGCGGGTAAATTTTCTCCAATTTCTCGACCACCGATTTGAAGTTAGACAACTTGGAACCAAGCTCCTTGGCCTTCTCCTTATTGCTCATGCCAGACATGGTGCGTAGGTCTGTGGCGACTTCGATGGTGACGCGGGAGATGCGCTCGGGATCGTTGTCAGCGTAGGCTTTGATGAGGTCTTGGAGCAAGCCGGGCTTGGGGGCGGGCTTGGCTTTAGGATCGCCTGCGAAGATTTTCAAACGATGCCTCACTAAATGGTTATTCGTCTGGTTCTCGATGGGTTTGGTAACCTGTGCGGCCCGCATTTCTTCCGTGATGTAGAGGACGCCGCCTTTCTCCTTGGGATGGGTGTTGGTGCTGATGACTTCTTGATAAACTTTGGCTAAAATTTCCCGACTGTATGGAGCACGCATTGACAGCGGCTTGAAATCCAGCTTGCGCTGCAATTCCTCCTCGATTGTGTGGCCGACGGCTTTCTTGGCCTTAGAGGGTTTGGTGGCTAGGTGGTCCCGCAGGGCTTCGAGGGCGGGTGCGTTGTCGGCCAAGAGTTGGCTCATGGTCCAGGATTTCCCCCGTCGCAGTTGGCCTTTGAAACGCTGCTGAATTTGCACAGGAACGTGCGGCCAGACCACGGCCACGGTGCCGCTGGAAATGATGTCCTGCACGGGATCGAGGATCAGCGCCTCCTTCATGTCAGGATGCATCAGCATGGTGTCTAAATTATGCCGCACGATGCCCGGCAGGGCTTTGACAGCGGCCCCGAGTTCAGTGGGCGTTAGTTTGCCCTGGGCCTGCATGGCCGTATTCAGCGTGCTGCGTTCTGCCACGGAGAGCGGTCGCAGGTCGCCCTTGGCATCCTCCGCCACACGGATGTTAGCCAGCATCATGGCCCAACGGAAACGGTAAAATTCCACACACTCCCGCGTGGGAACCTTGCCGCTGGTGATGGGGCAGTTGGCAATGATCCGGTTGTCGAAACGAGGCACCATTTGGCCGAAGAGCAGGCCACCTTGGTAACGCTTTGGTAGCTTCTCTAGCTTGGCTTCGGCAGCATCGGACATGATGATGGTGATGACCTCCTGCGTGAGTCCGGGGAGATTGCCTGCGTGCTTTTCCAAAATGCGCTGGCACTCGGCTTCTACGGTGTCTCGGGGAAAGGCAGCGTTGAGACCTTTGAAGCGCATAGGGCGTGCGGTTCCCTGCTCTCGATGTTCGGCGGCCGCAGCTTCAAATTTAGCTACATGTGCTGCCATGGTTTCAGCCATGGTGGATTTTTTGTGCTCGGCCATCAAACCCCGTGCATTGGTCACTTTCTCCGTGTCCTCGGCTTGATCCGCATCGTCAGCGGAACTCCATCGGCGGTTGCCATCGTAGCCGCGGTTATGCGCATACCACCGCAGCACATCCCAGAGTTCTGGCCAAGTTAGGATGCGACCGCGCGCCAAGGCATCGGTGGCCAATTGAAATGGATTCCACGAGGCCACACCATTCAGTTGAGTCTCAGTCAGGATGCCCCGCGCGATGAAGAAATTTTTCAAATTCCGAATCCGCTGCCGGGTGGAGCGGATATGCCGCCGCTGCCGCCGGAAGGCACGACGTGCGCTGGCTAGACAATCATCCGCGCCAAATATGACCGAGCCACAGCCCAGAATTTCCGGCAAGCCCTCCCGCCCCTGTGGCTCGCATATGATGGCCCAGCCAATGGAACTATGGCCAACATCGAAACTGAGGTGGAGCGGAGATTTTATTTGCATACCACTCAACAAATAATAAAATGGCTACGGAATCAAGACAAAGTTAGATAACGCAACCCGCTTCCCTGTGCGCCAAGCGCACACACCGTGGTCAAAAGCGTTTCCTTTTAATACAAACGCCGCCGGAGTCGCTCTCTGGCGGCGTTTGTTTTTGTCGGCAGATAAATAAGTAGCCACCGCCATTGCGTCCAGCCAGCCAAGAGCACAAAAAGACCTGCTTTGGTGCGATCAAAGCGGGTCATAGATTCTGGCAACGTCCTACTCTCACAGAACCTATCGCCCTACTACCATTGGCGCTGCAGCGTTTCACTGCCGTGTTCGGGATGGGAACGGGCGGGTTCACTGTGCTATGGTCACCAGGGGTGGTGTCTGGGGCGTCGGGGCAGCGGTGAGTGTGGTATCCAGCGCTGGCCCGGTAGAAGCGCAGCGGACGTTGGATGCGGAGGTGCCGCAGGGGCGGCTGGTGCTCAATTTACGAGCCGAGGGCGATCCCAAAGCGCTGACGTCCGCCGTGCAGCAAGCGCTAACGGCTATGAAGGGCTATCAATTTACCCCGCTCATGCTAGAGACGTTCCGGCCCTCGCCACCTACGCCGACGCATCGGGTGAAGTGAGTGCAGGACCGAGGAGTCGAAGCCAGCGGCTCCGACTCCTCGCGCTTCAGCCGATTAAAACACACTCTAGAACAGGCGGGACGACTAAGCTCGGTAACCTGAATTTCAGAATTCCCTTGTTGCCCACCCACGGCCACTAGGCATCTTAGGAGTTCATCTCCCACACCTCCTGCTATGCTGCTTGTCATTGATAACTACGACTCTTTCACCTATAACCTCGTGCAATATTTTGGCGAGTTAGGGGCGGAGATGCTGATCCGTCGGAATGATGAGATCACGCTGGAGGAGATCACTAGGCTGGCCCCCGAGCGCATCTGCATTTCCCCCGGGCCCTGCACACCGCTGGAGGCGGGGATCAGTTGTGAGGTCATCCGCACCTTTGCTGCGCG
>JAYVOP010000159.1:0-6321 GCA_043757865.1 Verrucomicrobiales bacterium
CCCAGCGGGGTTGTGTGGCTCGATAGCGCACGCTGACGGGCTGCAAGCCCGTGCCACGTTTTGCGGGCCTGCGGCCCTTAAGGAAACAGTATTGGGCGGGGCGGCCCGACTCCTCCAAGCGCACTTTTTCCTTACGCCCGAGATGCCGCAGAGAGGCCGCTATGCCCTATTCCTTCGCGCGGGAATCCATCCAGATCGTCACCGGGCCGTCATTGCAGAGGGTCACTTGCATGTCTGCGCCAAAGGTGCCGCGCTGCACGGGGCGGCTGGCTTCCCGGCTGAGGGCGGCTAGGAAGTGCTCATACAATGGCACCGCCTGGGGGGGGCGAGCCGCGCGGATAAAGCTGGGGCGGTTGCCCTTTTGCGTGCTCGCGTGCAACGTGAACTGGCTCACCACGAGGAGTTCTCCCGCCACGTCCTGGACGCTGAGGTTCATATTTCCCTGCACATCTGAGAAGATGCGCAGCTTGGCCACCTTCACTGCTAGCCAATCCGCATCAGCCTCAGTGTCCGCTGCTTCCACGCCAATGAGGATCAGCAAGCCCTGCTGGATGGCGGCGGTCACGCTGTCACCGATGGTGACGGAGGCGTGGCGGACGCGTTGGATGAGGAGGCGCATAGGTTAGGATTTAGGCTCGTCTTTGTCCGTATCGTTAGGCGAATCAGAGAAAAAGCGTCGATGCACTTGGGAATCATACTCGGGGCGGTGGTAGCCGGATTGGAAGCGATCATTGACCATGATGACATCGAAAATGAGCGAGCCGTCCTCGGCGTATTCCAGCACTTGGCCATGGAGTTTAAAGCCATCCGTAAACGTCGCCTGTTTGCGCAGCCGCCCGTCTTCAAACCAATAGCTGCAACTGCCGTGGAGGTTATCTCCTAGCCACGTTTCGTCTGCGCGGATCTGCCCGTTAGGGAACCACGCGCGCTTGCGGATCCGGGTGCCATGATCGTAATCCGTCCGTCTGCGCACGGTGCCATTGGCATCGTTATAGCGGATCACGGGGCCGTGGAGTTGACCTGCTAGGTAGGTGGATTCTTCCAGCACGTTGCCATTATGCGCCCGCCGCAGGTAGCTGCCTGCGTAGAGTTTGGCGGTGCCTTTGAGATAGGCTAGGCCATCCGCGTGAACCTCGATTTCCGTGCTCGGACGGGGACTGCTCGGTGGCGCACAGGCCGTGATGGCGAGGCTGATGAGCAGCAGGAAAATCGCGCGCATCGAGCCTGGGGCTTAGAGTTTACGGCCCAGGCCGAATTCACTGCTCACGGCCACAACCTTGCCGCCACGCAGGTGGACCTCGATCAACTTGGAACTTCCAAACGGCTTGCCTTGCTCGTCTTGCAGCGTGGCGATGCGTTGGTGGCTATGGGCATCGAAAACGTCCGGCGTGTGGGTCCAAACGTAGTTTCCATCCAGGCTAAAATTCACCCAACCATGTCCGCCCACGCTCAGCGGCACGGAGCCTTTGGCCAGGGGTGGCGTCTGCGTGGCATCGTAGATAAAGAGCGTCTTCCCCTCTTGGTCGCTGATCCAGAGTTCCGTTTCATCCGGCGTGAGAGCCGCGCCATGGGTGCGATGCGCGATGGGCTCTGCGCCTGCTAAAACGCGATGGATCGGCTGCCCAGCGGCTAGGTCCACGACATCAAAGCCGACATGTTTCCCCAGGCAAACGTAGGCCAGCGTCTGCGCATGGTTGATGGTAAAGGGAAAGACGCCCGCTTCCCCCACGTTAGGAATCGTTTTGACCACCGCTTCCGTCTGGGCATCGAACACCGTGAGCGTGGTCTCCGTGCCCAGGTAGAGATTTTTGCCGTCCAAACTGATGATGCTGTTATGCGCCCCAATCCCCACGGGAAGGTTCCGCAGTTCTTGCCCAGTGTTGCCGTCCACAACCATCATGCCGGAGGTTTCCGTATGATTCCACCAGCCCGTGGGGGAAAAGATCTTACGACCGTCTAACGTGACGGACGAACGATCACAGCCGAAGGCAAGATGCTTTTCCCAGACGATCTTGTCCGTCTCCAGATCCATGCAGCCGAGCCCTTGATCGGTGGTGGAAAAATAGAGTGCATGGGTGGCCGCACAGCCCGTGAGACCCCGCGTGCCTTTGCTCAAGGCCAAGCCAGTGATCCTCCGCACCAGCTTGAAGCCCGCATCTATATCAAACACCAGCAAGCCTTCTCCAGAGCCGCTCTCCGGCTGCGCCCCGTCCGGCGTGGCGGCGTAGAGATAGCGGTGAAGCGGCTCTTCACTAGCCGCTATTTTCTCTTCTAAAACGGCCCCTGGCGTGACGACAAAGCGGCCATCTGGCTGAGCCGTGGCAGTATATTTCCGCCGCCGCAGATCATCTTTATAGGACCAAGCAGCGGTGGCCTCGTAGCTGCCGCCCGCAGATTTCAGTTCGGCTAGTTGCAGCAACAATACCAAGGCCCCGGCCGTGGTGGTGCTGGATCTCTGCTGCACCCGCTGCTTGTTATTCAATACCGTCACGGTCACTTCCTTGTGCTCTAGCAAGTGATCTTTCAGCTCGGGAAATCGCGCTTTGAACTCTGGAGAAATTTGCTCCTGCGCAGGCCCGATGGTCAGACAGAGCGGACGCTCCGCAGTGTAGTGCGGACAGTCGGCTAGTAACTGCCGCACCACGGCGGCTCCGGCATCCGTTTCCACAGTGCGAGGATCGAAGCCGGGCTCGCGGCGACACGAGGCTAGGAGCAGGGAGGTGAGGAAAATGAGCAATCGCATAGCGGCTAGAAGTCGAGGTAAATTTCCGTGCGACGATTGCGCGAGCGGCCCTCGGGATTGTCCGTGCCATCGTCTTTCTTATTGGGGTCCAGTGGGGCTTCCGCACCATAGGCGTGGGTGACGATCTGCGCGGCGGGCACGCCCAGTTCTGCCAGTTTATTGCGCACGGCTTCCGCACGTTTCTTGGAAAGTTTGGCATTGTAGTCATCCGTGCCTAACGAGTCGGTGTAGCCTCCCAGGCGCATCTTGCGGGCGGGATCACTCTTGAGCAGATCCGCCACGATTTCCATTTGCCGCAGGCCACGCCCAGTTAGCTCAGATTTATCGTATTCAAAATAGACCACCAGCGACTCCCCACCGTTGGGGTTTTTCACGATGGGGGTGTAATAGACGTTTCCGGCTCCGGTCGCTTGCACATAGTTTTGCAGCAGCTTGCTGAAGTCCAGCGAGTCCACTTTCCACTCGTTCTGCGCATTCTTCGCCATCTCCACGCCGAACTCACTAGCCACATTTTGCGTCGGACTTTTCACGCGCACCAGCGCCCAGGCGCGTTCGTTGTTGGCAGCGGTCACATTTAGCGAACTGCCCGGCACCATGTGGTAGTCCCCTTCTTCAAAGACGATGCACAGGCCCGCCAGCTTCTCATGCGTGACCTTAGTGCCATCCGTGATGCCACGGGCTCCTTTGAAATTTTTCCCTAGCACCTGCGCCACGAAGTCATGGGAAATGGACAGTGGATCCGGCGGGTCCACCAGGGAGCGGTCTGCGGTGGCGCTCTCAGCGGCTAGCAAGCTGGGGGAGAAATGGAGTCCGGTGATCTGGTAGCCTTCATCGCGCGTGAGCTTGAGGTCGATGGATATTTCTGGGGAGGCAGCGGCAGCGGCGGCGGCGGCGGGAATAGGCGTAGGAGCGCCAATCGTAAGGCCGATGCCCGTGAGGGTGGGATCAGCCAGCGGGGCTGGACTCACTGCGCTCTTAGCCAGCGGAAGCAGCCAGCGCTCTTGCCCGCTGATGCGGCCCACTTCTTGCCAACCACCACCCTCACTAGCCGGATGGTAGCCTGCGGTGGTGAAGAGTTTTTGGAAGAAATCTTGCTTCGGCTGCGGCACGCTGCTGACCATCAGTTCCCGGGCTTCGTCGATTTTCCCGGTGCGCAGTTGTTCAAAAAGAGCCGCCAGAAATTGGCTGGATTTCATGTAAAATGGCTTCGGCGGCGTGACCACGGTGGGCGGTGGGGGCGTGGTTTCCAGGGCTGGTGGTGGAACTGGCGTCACCGGCACGGCGGGCGTGCTAGGCGACGCGGGCAAACTCGTAACTGTGGTCTGCCGCCCACTGCACTGCGGCAAGGTGAAAACAAAAAAGAAGATCACGCTGAGCGCCACGATGCCCAGGAAAACCAGGATGGGGGCCGCACTAGCGCCCGAAGGAGAGGAACGATTCACGGTGGTGGTGAGAAAAGGGGAGAAGGGTTGGCACCTAGAGAACACACATCTATCAATCCGCAAGTCATCTCCGATGTTGCTGGGCCTTGGCAAGGCGCTGCGACGTGCTAGGCGATTTGTGGTTCATGCATCGCTGCGCCTTGCCAAGGCTCGCACCAGGCTCAGCGCTCCCGGTAAAAATAGACCGTTTCTAATTCCGAATCATAGAGCAGGCGATTGAGGAAGATTTTCCCAATGACAGAATTGATGCGGTAGCCACTACGGACTTGGCTAGTGTCCTGCCAGCCAGAGGGATCAAAATGGCGGATCTGGGCCAGTTGCTGCTCGGGCGTGAAGGTGCCGTCCTCCAGCACCAGCTTACCATTCTGCGTGACGATGAAATGCACGCGACGCGCGTCCGCGCTGAGGTCCGTCCACTTCACCTTGGCGGTAGCCTCGACCCAATCAATGAACTCCCGCTCCGGGATGCGGAAAGTCATGCGCTCAGCTTGTCCTAACAACGGAAAATCCCGAGCGATCCGCACCTGCTGCGCCCCAGCGGGCAAGGGCAGCGGCGGATCACAATCCATCCACCAAACCAGATACCCTAAGCCACCAACCAGGGCCGCCAGCCCCAGAAACGTCCAACTCAGCGCCCGGCTGCCAATCGGCAATCCCCGCCATTTCCGATACCCCACGAACACCACCACAAGCAACACCAGCGCCCCCAGCCAGATTCCCAGAAAGGAAACCAACGGCATTCCTTCAAACAGAACTCCTAAGGTGACTTGCATGGCGCTCCGCATACCGCGCCTAGCCACCAGGGCAACTGGTTTTCTAACGGAGCTAAGCGTGCACTAGGCCGAACGCTATTTCTTATCGTCCAGTTGGAAGATTTTTACGATGTCGCCCACATCGTCGTCCTTCATGGAGGCGGTGCCATCTTTGGTAGTATTCGTCTTGGTGGAGGTCTGATTCTTTTTCTCACCATCAGTCTTGGCGATTTCCACTTTCTTAGTGCTCTTATGCGCACCGCCGGGCCACTCGGTGCGGGGTGCCTCGGGGGATTTCCATTCACCTACCATCACATCTCCTCGGTAGAAACGCAGCCACACACCTTGCAGCCGATCTTGGGACTTCTGGCCCGTGTAATATTTGTCGATCACGCTCTCCAAAGTGAAGGCTGGAGTGGTGAAGCGGGTGCTGCGGCTGGGCTCTAATTTAGAGACAAATTCGGAGCCCCGTTTCACGCGGAGTTCGCCTTGAGGGTTGGCGCTGGAGCTGCTGAAGGAATAAGAGGAACCGCCCAAGGAGCTGAGGGAAACTTTATTCAGCATGAAGGCGCACCAGTCGATGCTGAGGTCATCGAGCGAATTCCGACAACTGTTCATCACGTCCACTTCGTAGTTTTTTTGCACGGACGCCACGCGTTCAAAGTAGGCGTTGTTGGCAGTCTTGCCCGGAAGTTGCTTGAGGTCCGCCTTGCAGACGAAGTTGTAGTCGATGGCCAGCGGATCTTCTGAAATCCATTTCAAAATGTAATCCTGATCTTCTTTGGAAAAGGCCGTGAGCGCCACCGAGGTCTCTTTGCCCACCTCGTTCGTGAGGTAGATCATGGGGCCTTTGGCTTTCTTTAATTGCGCCTTGATGACCACGCCAGCGGTGTTCTTGAACTCCCGGAGTTCGGCCTGGGCTGCCCCCACTAGGCAGGACGTTGCGAGCACGCATAAACTAACGCTAACAGGTGTGGCGAGGCGGGGGAGTTTCATAAGGAGAGCGGAATAAAGGACCAGGGTGGGTGAACGACCTGAAGGATCGGGCGTGTTAGAATACTGGCAGCAGCGTCGCGTTCAATCATTAGAATGTAAATTTTTTCGCAAAAATGCGCCGTTTTTCCCGCGCTCACGTAGGCAGGTTAGCGCAGCCAAGTAAGGAGCTTGAGGGCTTGATAAGTGGCCTCCACGTGATGCACGCGAAAGAGCTGCGCGCCTTGCTGGAGGCCCGCCTGGATGCAGGCGATGGTGCCCGCATCCCGCGCGCGCGGTTCTGGGATGTCCAGCACTTGGCCGATGACGCTCTTGCGGGAAACGGGTAGGAGCACGGGCACGCCAAAGCGTTGGAGGCGGGCGAGCTCGGCATAGATGCGGAGGTTGTCAG
>JAYVOP010000160.1:0-23837 GCA_043757865.1 Verrucomicrobiales bacterium
GTCTCATAGCCTGGTGGTCGGTAGGTTTTGGTTTCCATCCCAAGACCCATAGCACCCTTTTTTACTTATTCCAGCTATTTACCGGACAGGCTCTTAGGGCGTCGGGAGATCAGGGTTTCAAGATTGACTGCGCATCCCCCCAAGCATCCCCGCAAAGTCCAACCGCTTGCTTGTATTTGCCGCGTGCGGCGAGGGCACGGGCCTTGAGGATGTCATCGCGAGCATCAGCCAAGAGTTTTTTATCTCTGCTTATCTTTTTGTCTTTTGTGCTTTTCTGGGCAGTCGTCAATCGCAGGAGGGCTGCGGGTGCGAGTGGAACCAGCGTGGTGGCGGCATCGTTGATGGCGGTCTGTGCGATTTCGAGGGAGTTGTCCATCAGCGTGGTCAGGGCATCTTGAAGGGGCGCATTTGGGATCAGGTCTTTGTTGCTCTTCAGGAGATCATCCAACTGGCCGACGACTTTCTCGGTTGCCAGGAAGAACAAGTCCCCCGTAGCTGGAAAGAGATGGGTGGGGTCAATCCAAAGCGAAGCGGATTCCGTTGGAGCGAGGGCCGTGATGACCTTGTCGAGGGCTTTTACGTCCGTCGGAACCGTGGTGGCACCGAGCAGGGAATTGAGATCTGAAACAACACTTGCTTGGATGGCCTGAGGATCCTGCTTGTTGAGATCAACAATGAAGGCATGCGGCCTGCCGCTCGCAGTCAACGAGTAACCAACCGCCAAGTTGAGATTATTGAGAGCATTGGGTTGACTCTCGGTGCCGCCCAAGGTCCCCAGATCCATCAAGCCATTCAATGGCTCCCAAACAATTGCATGATTGATTCCAGGGCTCGCCTCCGCAATCCCAGTCACGACACCGACAGCGTTAATCTGCAGCCCGAAGCTGAATTGGTTTGTTGAGAGCACCCCGATATCCTGTAGCACGTGATCTGGTCCACAGATAAATGCGCGGTATCCAATATCACCGACCTTCAAGGCTGCCCCTACAATCTGTCCAGCGTCATTGATGGCTTGCGCCCCACTGCTGGTGCCGCCCAAGGTGCCCAAATCAATCAACCCTGAGGCATGAGTCCAATAAAATGCGTGAGAAACTCCCGGGGAAGCCTCGAAGCTGCCCACGACTTCCCCAAAATTGTTGAACGCAGTGGGATTCGAGTAACCTGAGACCGCTGCTCCCACCAGCTCATACTGGCCGGTAGTCTTGTGCCACAAAAAGGCATGCGGAACCCCTCCCCCATCGTTATAAACCCCGATAATGTCGCCATCGTTGTTAATGCCGATCGCTTGATAGAGTGCGGCACCTGAAATCGCATCAGGAAGAGGCGTAATTCCGGTGACGTCTCCAACAAACGACAGGAATTTGCCGCTAGCGTTCGGGCCATATCCAGCGATTTGCCCGACCGCATTGATGCCGACGGTGTAGATCGAACCCGAGCTGCCAAGGTTTCCTAGGTCATGCTGTGTGTAGGTCAGGGCATCCCAAATGATGACATCGGATGATCCAGAAGGTTGGACCAGAGTGCCTACCATCTGTCCCGCAGCATTCACTGCTCTGACTTCACTGTCACCGTATGTGCCTCCGCCCAAATCCAGAATTGAATAATTACGGCTTGGATCCCAGACTACCGCACGGCTAGGCCCGTTGACAATTAGTTTGGAGGTTCCAACCACGACCCCGCCATCATTGATCCCGAGCGCGTAGCTTTCAACCCCCAGCGAGCCAAGGTCCTCCAGAGTATAGGCACTGGAAGTTAGTGATCCGAACCCCATAAGTAAAAGAACGGACCCCCATGAAAGAAGCCTAGAATGCCGCCCCATTGAGGAGAGGTAGTTGCGGTCGGTTCGGCTCTGATCGTAGGATTCGTGGATTTCCTGAGGAGTAGGTGGCTTGGCGGCAGCAACTCTTGTTTCGATTTGATTTCGGTTCATGGTTTCGTTAGTGATGGTGACTAGTGTTGGTAAGATTCGGAGATCCGGATAAATTGGTCATCTATATCAATGATTTATGATAACTTCAATGAAAAATTGCGAATATCTTCAAATTTGAGTCTCGAATTTAGCATTTCAGAAATTCGCAACCGTCGTAGTCGTAAGTGCTAAACCTTCTGAAATTTATTCTTGTAGTTACGTTAATTATGGTATCTATTGCAGGCTTATGATGGCCAACTTGATTATCAGACCCCGTGACTTGGGTGGAAATGAGTCGAATGCAGTTTCTTTCGGAGAGGAACGGCCAGTCCGCACTCGTGCCAGAAGACTGGCTCAGTTCATGCGGTCTCTGGGCCTTGGATGGTGGCTTGTGGTGCTCCTTGCATTTTTGACGCAAACTTCCGTTTCACGTGCGCACAACTTGGATGATGCTGCTGATTACCTGGGTTTTGATAGCGACACGCTTGCCACGTTGCAGGCACGGGCCGTAGGGGGGCAACCTTTGTTACAGGCTGGGGACACGGTGGGCTTGATTTTAAAGGCGACGCCTCGAAATGGCACGCCGACGGGAGCGGGTGGCTATTCCACGTTTTTTATTCCCGTGGGAACTCAACTGGTAGGTGCGGATTACGGGCAGATCAATGCGAGCGGGATCTACCAGCCCATCGCCATGAAGGGACCCTCCATACTTTCACTGGGGGCCGGTTCCATTGGCCCGAAGGCGACTCCTGGGCTGATCGGGCTGCAACTGGGACCAAACGTTACCGGTCAGAGCAGCTTGGCGGTGAGTGCCAGCGGGATGGCTTTGGGTACGATGTCGGGGGTCTATGGAGACACGGGGATTTTCTACTCCACCGATCCGAAGACCGCGTGGCAGAGTTGGAAAAACGGAGGAGGCTTGGATCGGAACTCTTTGACCACCGCCGACAACGCCCTGACCAACAATTCAGGTGATGTGGTCCTTCCTACGACGCAATGGGATGCCGAGCAGCTACTCGCATTCGGTGTGAAGAGTCCGATGTCACCGATCGTCGACTCTGCCGACGGTCGGGGCAACGCACCTTGGGGCATGGCGAGCGGCGTAGCTGGACCACAGAGCGGCTACGCGTGGGCCTTTGACAAGACCTATTGGGATGCCAATGCGGCCGATCCAAACCGGATGAAAAATGCCACCCGCAACATGGGGCCGTGGAAGCGGATCCAATATGCTGGCAGCCTTGCGGCCAAAGATCAGCCGGGGTTGCTGGGGTCGGTTTTGGGATATTCCGTGGTGGATGCAAGCAATTTAGGAACCGTGGTCAGTGCGGGCAATCCCCTGCCTGCGACCACCAGTTGGACGGATAATACCAGTCCCAAGGCGGTCCGCGTTTCATGGGGCGGCATTGAAATTTTCCGCCCGGAGTATTCCCGCATCAAACTCAAAATTTTGGTGGGGCCGGGACTGCCCAATTCACCGTTTGACGCCGCCGGATTCCTTCAGGGGTATGGGGACACTTTCGGGGGTGACGCTGGTGGCGAATATGGGAACAAGGATCACCTGTGGCGCTACTACGCTCCCACCACCGTGACTCTCAGTGGGGCGCCATTCGTTTTCAAACGAGCTTCCAAGGAGGTTGTGGCTCCCGGTGAAGACTTCTTCTATTCGATCTATGTGATGAACTTCGGTTCGTCGCCGCTGACCAACGTGGTGATTACAGACACCCTTCCATCGGGGGTTCTGTTTCTGAATGCGTCGCCGGTGCAAAATTCCGGGCCGAATCCACTCACGTGGAATCTGGGAGGCGTGCTACCGCAAAGCATGCGCACCATCACCGTCAATGTGCGGGCCACCGGCACCGGCCTGCTGACCAATACGATTTGTTCGCGCAGCGATCAGGGCCCGCCTACCTGCGAGACCGAAACCACCTATGTCGGCCAGCAGCCCCTCCTCTATCCCGACAAGACGGTCACGCCCAGCACCGCTATGCCTTCGGACACGGTGGACTATACCATCTCCATCCGCAATGACGGTACCTCTGACAGTCTGATTCCGATGACGATTACGGATTTACTACCTGATGGTTTTACCTATTCCAACTTTATTTCAGCGATGCTCAACGGTGCGGCAGCTCCAAGCGCGGCGGTCACAGTGTCATCCGCCATTCCTGCACGGCCCATCTTCAATGTCACCATGGGTATCAAGCCGGGAAAGACCCTCACCATCACGTTTCGCGCCCAGATCAGTAGCTCGCAGCCGATTGGGGTCTTTTACAACAGTTACTCCTATGCCTACGGAGGCAAAGTGATGTCAACCGGCTCGCTGGCTCCCGTCACCGTGGGCGGCGGGCGAATTGGCGATACGGTTTTCCGGGACTGGAATGGGAATGGCATCCAGGATGCGGGTGAGGACGGGATCTCCGGTCTGAGCGCACAGCTCTTTTCTGCCAGCGCAGTTCTCCTCTCCACCAAAACCACGGATGCCTCTGGAAAATATCTCTTCACCGGAGTGAATGCTGGAACTTATACTGTCAAGATCGTTCCTCCCTCCGGTTATCTTCAGACTTACGATCTCGATGGTCTCGGCAGTCCGAATCAGGCCACGCTGACGCTGGCGGCAGGCCAGCAGCGCCTGGATGCGGACTTTGGCTATAGCCCGGGAGGCACGGGCACCATCAGCGGAACGGTCTTTGAGGATGCGAGCAACAACGGTAAATTGGAATCCGCGAGCGAGTCCTCGATCCCCAATGTGGCCGTTTCGCTCTATCGCGATGCCAATGGCAACGGCACTATTGAGGCTGGCACAGATTACCTGATCATGACCCGGCAGAGTGGGAGCGACGGTAGCTACTCCTTCAGCGGCCTCTCCGTTGGTATAAGCTACATCGCCAAGGTAGATGCGGCCTCATCAGGCCTGAGCACCTATTTCACTGGCACTTTTCAAGCCAGCACTCCCACCACCAAGAGCGTGGCGAACTTGGCCGCGAACACCTCCGGAATTGATTTTGGATTCTGGCAGGCGGTTCCAGCTTCGATTGGCGATCTGGTTTACCGCGATGCCAATGGCAATGGGGTATTCGACTCTGGCGATATCCCACTGCCTTTGGCCGGCGTGAAACTGTATCTCGACGCGAATGACGATGGCGTGGGTGCGGCTGGTGAGTTGGTTGATACTCAACAGACCGATGCGAGCGGCATCTATCATTTTTACAACGTGGGTTCGGGTCACTACCTCGTCGTTCTGGATACCATGGATGCGGATTTGCCGGGCGGCCTGACTCCGGAAATTTCGAATTATCAGCTTGCCATCTCGCCGGGGGAGGTCATTACCACCGCTGATTTCCCGCTCTTCTCTACCTTCGGCAAAAGCGTGGACCGTGCAACCGCAGCACCAGGAGACACTCTCAACTATAGCATTACACCGGAAGGATTTCCCAGCAGCGATCTTCTGACCAATCTGCGGGTGACTGATATCGTGCCCACGGGAACGACGTTTGTCTCGGCTGCCCAGGGGGGAGCCAACAGTGGCGGCACCGTCACCTGGAACCTGGGAAGCAATACCCCGCCGTTGGATGGATTCAGTTCCACCAACTCCCTCTATGCCTTCTGCGGCGGATTGCAGACCAGCTTCTATCGTTTTGACTCCAGTCTTGGCACGTGGAGCAACCTAGCCAGCGCTCCGGGGACGGTGGGCGAAGGGGCCGCCTTGGCAACCAACGGCACCGCCATCTTCGGCCTTAGAGGGGGGAATCAGACCGGATTTTGGAAGTATAACTTCCTCACTAGCAGTTGGGTCACGCTGACGTCAACGCCTGCCCCCGTCAAGGCTGGTGGTGCCCTTGTGTCCAATGGAACGAACCTCTATGCCTTGCGAGGAGCTGGGCAGAAGAACTTCTGGAAGTATGATACCTCAACCAATATCTGGACCGCGAAGGCATCTGCTCCCGAAAACGTGGATGATGGCGGAGCGATGGTGTATGACGGGGCTGGAACTATCTATGCCTTTCGGGGGAAAAGCGATAAATTTTGGAAATACACGATCGCTACTGACCAGTGGACGGTGCTGGCAAAATCCCTCAAAACTGTGGACAAGGGAGGTGCCTTGGGTTTTGCTAATGGTTACGTTTATGGCCTGCCAGGCGCCGGTGGCACGAATTTTATGAGGTATGATCCCAGCGCCAATACCTGGAAGGCCATGAGGTCCTCCCCAACGGCAATCTCAGAAGGCGGAGCCCTTTCGGTCGCTGCCAACTCGATTTATGCCATGGCTGGGAACAGCAGCACCTTTTTGCGTTACTCAATCACCAGCAATACTTGGAGCACACTGACCAATCTTCCCGGCGGAGCAAAATGGGGTGGAGCGCTTGTGCAACGCGGGATCACTACGGAATTGACCACCTCGATGGATGCATCCCCCCCGCTGGTGAGGGATGCAGGGGCAGGGAAGACCGTCACGGTGAGCCTAGCGTTGGGATCAACAACGACCATCAGCAGCGTCACCATTCCTGACCCCACCGTTGTCTCCACCGCAGGCGCTAGCGCCACCAAACTAACCGGGCCGGTGATGTCCACGGTCAACGGCTCGACCATTGCCACCTGGACCTACAATGTCCGGGCGGGAACCACGCCCGGCAGCGTGACCTTCAGCCGCGCGGCGTTCACTTCAGGTGGACAAAACTGGCCTGCCACCACCGCCAACTCTGTGCTGGCCACCCCGGCGCTCACCTTCAGGGTGACGGTCAATAATCCAGCCGGGGTCACTGCGGTGAGAAACGTGGCGGTCTTGCAGGATGACGGGGTGATCCCCGCCACCAACAGTCCGGTCGCCATTACCCAACTGGCAGGCAGCATTGCCGGCAAAGTCTTTGCCGACAGCAATGGCGATGGCTCCCAAGGTGTTAGTGAGCTTGGACTCTCAGGGGTGCGGATTTACGCTACCAACGGGGCCGTATCCTTTTCAGACCTTTCGGACGGCAACGGCAATTATATCATCAATGGATTAAGTTCCATGGGTGGGGCGGCCTGGACTGTACGCATGGATCTCGCCACCCTGCCGACGAATTGGAGTGCCACCACGGCTTCTTCCCTGCAGCGGGTCCTGCCACTCAACAGTTCCCAGATCACTGGCGTCGATTTCGGAGCCCAACCACCGGCTCCCAGCGGCAGTATTACCGGAATGGTCTTTCGGGACGCCAACGCCAATCTAAATTTCGATACCGGGACAGACATCCCGATGCCAAGCATCACCGTCAAGCTTTACAACGACATCGGAACGGCTCCGGGAGTGGTTGACGCCGGGGATGTGCTGCTCGCCACCAAAGTTTCAGA
This sequence comes from Verrucomicrobiales bacterium, assembly GCA_043757865.1. GTDB lineage: Bacteria > Verrucomicrobiota > Verrucomicrobiia > Verrucomicrobiales > V1-33 > JAGNEJ01. Next base: position 7,235 of record JAYVOP010000160.1, read on the forward strand.
CATCTCGGGCACCTATTCTTTCGGCGGCTTGGCGGCGGGGACTTATCTGGTGGATGTGGATCAGGCGGATCCGGATGTTCCCCCACAATATCAACTCGCGCCCCTGGTCAATGATCCTGCAGCCGTCACCCTTGTGGACAAACAGGCCCGCAGCGGGGTCTCATTCCCCTTCGTCTATACGCCGCCCATCCTCAGCAAGGCTGTCAGCGCGGCCACCGCAAATGCCGGTGATCAACTCATCTACTCGCTGCAAACCGACTATACCGGTACCTCCCTGCTTTCCAATCTGAGAGTCACCGACACGGTTCCCACAGGAACCAATTATGTGGCCGCCAGCGCCAATGCCGGAGCGACCTTGTCAGGCAGTCAGCTCACCTGGAGCCTAGGCTCGAGCGTGGCCGGAATCCCCGGCACCTCCACGGGATCATTGCTTTCCCTCAACCTTCCGGTGACCGCCAGTAGTGATGATGCTGAGGAGGAGGGCCTCGACGGAGTCAATCTTGGTCCGGGAGGAATTTATCTAACCAGCAGCGATCTCGAGTTGACGCAGGATTTGCAGGCACCTTCATCAGGTATTCAAAAAATAGGGGTGAGGTTTACTGGCCTGACCATCCCCCGGGGAGCGGTGATTCAGAATGCTTATCTTACTTTCCGGGCGCAAGCACCCGATGCGCCCAACGACAACACCAGCGTTACCACCCTGGCGATTGCAGCACAAGCGATCGACAATGCTCCCACGTTTACTTCCGCCATTTATAGCATCACGAACCGCACGCTCACCAATGCCCAGACGGCGTGGGGCCCAGCGCCTTGGACACCCGGATCCGACTACAATTCCCCCAGCCTCAGCGCTGTGGTGCAGGAGGTGGTGAATCGCAGTGGATGGGCTTCCGGTAACAGCATGGTTTTCGTGCTTACGGGGGATGGTGGGCGCACCGCTGAGTCTTGGGATGATGTTGGCACCAACCCTCCCCGCCTAGTGGTTCAATACCTTAGCGCCCCAACCCTGACGACCACCCTAGCTGCCGGACCCACCGTAGCGACGAATGGCGACCAGATTACGGTGCGCATGACGCTCACCTCCTCCAGTCCAAGTTCCACAGCGGTCACCCCCAGCGCTCCCGTGATCATCGGCACCAATGGGGCATCTGCCAGCCTGATTAGCGGCCCATTGCCTGTGAGCGCAACGGTTGATGCCACCGGCACAACCTTTACGTGGATTTATCAGGCGGTGGCGGCCACCAATGTGGGTCAACTGACCTTCAAAGCCCAAGGGGGAAACGCTTCCTGGACCTGGCCTCAGGGCACCAGCAACAGTGTCATCGTCCATCCCCCGCTCACGTTCCGCGCCACGGTGAGCAATCCCATTACCGCCAATCCCATTCTTAACACCGCCTACGTGCAGGACAACAGCGCACTCCCCCTGACCCCGAGTAACACCGTGGAAACCAGTCTGGGAGGGAGCATTGGGGATCTGGTCTGGGCGGATCTTGATGGCGATGGCGTGCAAGATGCCAACGAACCCGGATGGCCCGGAATCACCGTCACCGTGACCAGCGGCGTTCGATTCGCTAATGCGGTCACGGACAGTTCCGGACGCTACCGCGTCTATGGGCTGGATGCCAACAGTGGCAACCCGTGGACCGTCAGCATTTCCCTGCCAGCCTTCCCATCTGGTTCGGTGGCAACCACCCCGACCAGTCTCTCCCGCACTCTGCCAACAAATAATTCTGCCATCAGTGACGCTGACTTTGGCGTCCAACCGCCGCCGACCACGTATCCTCCTGCAGTCTCCATCGCTGGTAACCTCTGGTTGGACACAACTCGTGATGGCGTGATCGATCCAACCGAAGCGGGAATTGGAAACGCGACCGTGGAACTGTATCGCGACCTAAATGCAAACGGAACTTTGGAGACCAGCGACTTGTTGATACGGCAAATCACCACTTCCGCCACGGGAAGTTATCTCTTCCCGATGCTTGCCACGGGCTCCTATCTCGTGCGGACAGTATCAGCCACGCTTCCCTCTGGAGCCATTCTCGTCAGCGGAGGTGCCAACCTCACTACCGGAGTTCGCAGTCTGGTCATCCCGGCGAATGCCGCCCTGACCGGAGTCAACTTTGGTTATGATTACAACGGCTTGATCTCGGGAACCGTGTTCTATGACACCAATGCCGATGGGATCAGGGATCTGAATGGAGTGGATAACATTTTGGGAAATGTAGATGATGAAACCCCGGTAATCGGATCCGAGGTCATGCTCTTTGTGGATGCCAATGCGAATGGCCTCTTGGAACCGGAAGAGTTGATTGTCCAACTGTTGCTGACCGACCCGAATGGAGGCTACACCTTCGACAGACTGCCGCCTGGAAACTACCTCGTGAAGGTGGAAGAATTTCAAATCCCTGCCCCGCCCACCAGCGTCAACGCCGGAAAGACGCGCACCATGATGTTCACCTTGAGCGAGACGCTAGCCATTGGGTTACTACCCTCGCAGTCCGTTCCCTCAAAGGACTTTGGGTTCGCTGAGCTAACGGTGTTGGAAGGGCATGTGTTCCATGATGTGAATTCTGACGGATTGCGCAGCCCGTCCGAACCAACCCTGCCGAACATCACGGTGAATCTCACCGGCACCACCTCGGCTGGTGCATCCATCACCATGAGCATGGCGACGGATGCAGAGGGAGAGTATAAATTCCTCGCCCCGCCCGGCACCTACGTGGTGGCATTCGATCAAGCCGATCCAGACTTTCCGGCAGGACTAACCCGTCTGACGACCGCCGCATCCTATACGCTGACCGTCACCGGGGGCTTGGAATTCGAGACCCTGGACTTCGGCCGAGACCACAACGGAACCCTCGGAGGCACCGTGTTTAACGATGAGGATGGCAATGGCACCAAGGCGGTTGCGGAGGCCGCGATGGGGAACATCGTCGTCGAGTTATATGACTCCACCGGGATCAATTTCCTAGATGCCAAAATCACTGCCTCCGACGGCAGCTACCGTTTCGACGGACTGGCCAACGCAACCTATGTGATCAAGGTGCTAGCCAGCACGTTGCCATCCCTGTTCAATCCCATCCCCACCGTGGACCCGACGCTTCCGCTGGACGGCAGCGGCACCTCCACGGTGACGAATAGTTCGTCTTTGCTCACCCTGAACTTCGGTTACCGATTGCTTCCGGCAAGTGCGTCAGGGAAGATCGTTTTCGGAAATGGCAATGGCATTGCCGATGTGGGGGAACCTCCCGTGACCAATGTCACAGTTACGCTGGTAAGTGCCGGACTGGATGGGCTGCTGAGCACTGCGGATGACACCACTACCACGACGCTTACCGATGCTACGGGAGCCTATGTTTTCAGCGCGGTGCGGCCAGGCCTTTCGACCCTGAGTTACGCCGTGCAGGCGGGATACTGGGCGCTCAGTGATGTGGACGGAGGAAATCCCAACAGCATTTCCCTCAACCTGACGGCGACTCAAAGCATGACCGGAAGAGACTTCGAGCAGGGTTCCTTCACGGTGGGGAACACGGTGTGGCTGGATGCTAACAACAATGGGATCAAGAACGTCGGAGAGACGGGTGTCCCGGGCATCGCCATGCAGTTGTGGAACACTGGCGCTGATAATGCGATTGGAGGAGTAGGCGCAAACGCCGATACCCAAGTGGGCGCGAATACCACAACGGATGCCTTGGGAAATTACTCGTTCACCCAGGTTCCAACGGGGAAATTCTACGTCAAGATTCCCGTCCCTCCCACGTTGAACAACACCATTAGTTCAGTAGTCGTCACCTTGGACAATGGAATCGACAATGACAACAACGGCGCGCAATCTGGCGCTGGGCAACCTGTTTCCAGTATGGTCATCACGCTGGCCGCCAATACGGAACCCGGCTCGACGGGATCAACAAATACAGAAAACACCATCGATTTTGGCTTCAAGCCTGGCGTGGATTTTGGCGATTACACCTCTTTTGGCTCGGCGAGTAGCAACACGGTTGCCACGCTGACACTTGGTTCCATCGTGGACTCAGAAACGGCGGCTACGCTCAACGCTACGGCAACGGGCGACGATATTACTGGTTCTCCGGATGATGAAGAAGGGGTGGTAATGCCAGCGCAGATCTGGCGTGGCGAGACCCTGACTATCCCTGTCGTGGTCAACAACACCACGGGGAGTAATGCCTACCTGAACGTTTGGATTGATTACAACCAGAATGGGGTCCTGACGGATGCTGGGGAGCAGCTTGTCACCAACCAGATCATTCCCACCGGCACGGTGAACGGCACTCAGTCCATAACCTTTACCGTTCCCGGCACCGCCACTATCGGCACTGCGGGAATCCGCTGTCGGCTTACGGACACCCTGAGCCCAACGCCGACAGGACTGAGCGGCAATGGGGAGGTGGAAGATAACGTCACCAGCATCCTGGCGGCCCCCACTTTGGATTTTGGCGATTATTCCTTATTCGCGTCGGCAAGCAGCACTGCGCTGGCCACGCTGAAAATGGGCGCCCTTGTTGATTCAGAACCCTCTGCGACCACCAATGTAACCGCGACTGGCGATGACATCACTGGCACGGACGATGAGGACGGGATCACGTTTTCAGCTAACATCTATAAAGGGCAAACCACCGCGACGGCGACCGTAAACGTCACGAACACCACCGCTGCGAACGCGTTTCTAAGTGGGTGGATCGATTTCAACAACAACGGAGTGCTGACAGATGCTGGTGAGCAAATCATTTCCAATGTTACCATCAGCAAGCCTCTCAGCGGGGTGAACCAGGTCTATACGTTCACGGTTCCAGCCACTGCGGTAACAGGGACGGTCGGCGCGAGATTCCGCCTCACCTCCACTTCAGCACCCGGATCCACCGGGGCCAGTGGCAATGGCGAGGTGGAGGATCACCTCGTCACTATCGTGGCTGCCCCCACGCTCGATTTTGGTGACTACGCAGGCTTTGCCTCGGCCAGCGCTGCGGTAGTCGCCAACCTTAGATTGGGTGCGGCGACAGATACTGAAGTTGTGGCGACCACCAATGCCGCCGCATCGGGCGATGACATTACAGGCACCACGGACGATGAGGACAGCACAACTCCGCCTTCCGTGACGGTTGGCCAGACTGGTGCGTCCATCACCATCAATGTGACCAACTCAGTCGCAGCGACCGCCTATTTGAGTGCTTGGGTCGATTTTAACAACAACGGGGTGCTGACAGACCCCGGTGAACAGATCATCGTTAATTCGCCGATCGTTTCTCCAACCTCTAATTCAAATAAGAACTACACCTTCAACGTGCCTCTTACAGCCACTCCAGGAGTCGTTGGGATGCGCTTGCGGTTATCATCCATCAGCGGGGCTGGCCCGACTGGACTCTCCGGGAATGGGGAAGTGGAAGACCATTTGATGACCATCGTCGCGCCGACCTCTGATTTCGGCGACTACTCCCTCTTCGGTTCCGCAAGCAGCACTGTGCTGGGAACGTTAAAACTGGGATCTCTGACAGATGCCGAGTTTGCAGCCACCACAAACTCCACGGCCACGGGAGATGACACCACCGGGGTTGACGATGAGGACGGCATTACCCTTCCCGCCATCATTGCGCAAGGTCAAACCAATGCCCAAGTCACGGTCAATGTCACGAACGCCACCGGCGCAAGCGCCTACCTAAACGGCTGGATTGATTTCAACAACAGCGGAGTTCTCACGGATGCAGGTGACCGCATCATCAATAATGTCGTCATCCCCTCCGGGCTCAATGGGGTGAATCAAACTTATCTTTTCAGCGTGCCCATTGGTGCAGTGATTGGGAACGTCGGAGTGCGTTTCCGTCTCACCTCCACCAACACTGCGAACACCACTGGTGCCAGCGGCAACGGTGAGGTGGAGGACCATATTGTCACCATTGTCGCCCCGCTGGATTACGGTGATTTCTCCGGAGTCGGAAGTGCCAGCAGTATTGTGGATGCCAATCTGCGAATGGGTGCGCTCGTCGATGCTGAAACAGCAGCAACGCTCAACGCCAGTGCTACGGGCGACGATGCCACAGGAAGTGATGACGAAGACGGCGTGACCCTTCCTGCCATGACTGCGGGCGCTTCCGTCTTCGCTCAAGTGATCGTCAACAATGCGACGGCGGCACCCGCGTATCTGAGTGGGTGGATTGATTATGACAACAACGGCATATTGACTAGCCCAGGTGAGCAAGTGGTGGCGGATCTGCTGGTGCCTGCAGGATCCAGCAACCTTTCCCTCGCCATCCCCTATACCGTCCCTCCCAATGTCGCCACTGGTGTCAACCTAGGCGTGCGCTTCCGACTTACAAATGTGATCGGAGCTTTACCCACCGGATCTGCTGGCACTGGTGAAGTGGAGGACAACGTCACCAATATCGACGCGCCGTTGTTCGACTACGGAGATTGGGATGGCGCGCCGGATGCTTTCAGTTTAGTGAATCAAAACCTTCGGATCGGCGCGCTGGTGGATACAGAATTCGTGCCCACAAAAAATGTCAACGCTACGGGGGATGATATCACAGGAGTGGATGACGAAGATGGGGTGACCATTCCCGCCATGGTAGTGGGTGGATCCGTGACGATTTCCGCTACGGTGACAAATTCGACCGCAGCACCCGCCTACCTGAATGGCTGGATCGATTTTAACAACAACGGTTCTTTCGACGATGTCGGTGAACAAATTGCTATCAATGTTCCCGTGGCGACCAACACCCTTGATGGCGTGAAAAGCATCAACCTAAGTGTTCCGGTAACCGCAGTGACAGGAAGTCTCCTCGGCGTTCGGTTCCGCTTAACTGACGTTTCCAGTCCTGGTCCCACTGGCCTTGTCGGCTCAGGTGAAGTGGAGGACTATGCTGTGGTCGTGGCGAGCCCAAGCACCGACTTTGGCGATTTTAATCGATTCGGCTTAGCCAGCAGCAATGTGAATGGCTCGCTGCGCATGGGCACCCTGGTAGATGCGGAACTGATCGCCACCACCAATGCAACGGCAACGGGCGATGATATTACAGGAGAAGATGACGAAGACGGAGTAACCCTGCCCCCACTCACTGCGGGAGGACCGGCAGCCATCTCAGTCGTGGTTACCAACAACTCCGGAGGTTCCGCTTACCTGAACGCCTGGATTGACTACAACAACAATGGTGTGGTCACAGACGTGGGTGAACAAGTGGCTGCCGATGTGTTGATCCCTTCAGGCACTTTTGATTTGACGCAGATTTTGAATATTATCGTGCCCGCAAACGCAACCACAGGAGCCAGCCTGGGGTTGCGCTTCCGACTCACGAGTGTTAGTGGGGTGAGCTCCACTGGAGCCTTCGGAATCGGGGAAGTGGAGGATTACGTCACCACCATTTTAAGCCCGACTTTGGATTTCGGCGACTGGAGTGGAGCATCAGATGCCTGGGCCGTCGCCTCGGCAACCTTGCGTATGGGAGCTTTGTTAGATACCGAATTTTCCGCCACGAATAACTCCGCAGCAACAGGTGACGACATCACCAGCCAAGATGACGAAGATGGCGTCACGGTGCCCGCCTTGACGGGTGGATTGCGTGGAGTCATTTCGGTGGCGGTTACTAATAATTCGGGGGCACCAGGCTATTTGAGCCTCTGGATAGACTATAACAACAATGGGTCGTTTTTTGATGCCGGGGAAAAGGTCGCGAATGACTACCTCGTCGCCAACGGCACCACCAATGTAGCCATAAGCCTCAGCACTACCGTCCCTGCCAACGTTGTCTCGAGTGTGCCACTCGGGGTGCGCGCTCGATTCTCGAACCTCGTGGCGCAGTTGCCCATAGGATCCGGGGGGATTGGAGAGGTCGAGGACACTGTGACAACCATCGCGCCCACCCCTATCGACTACGGCGATCACATATATGGGAGTCTTGCCGCCAGCACTGCCTCACAAATGGCCAACACTGACATCCGCATTGGCGCCAACCTCACCGACGCTGAGGCATTCGATCCATCCAATTCAGCAGCTAATCTCGATGATAATACCGGCACTAACGATGAGGATCTTACGATGCCCGCTTTTACCGTCGGCGCTGCGACGACGGTGGTCATTCCCGTGACCATCCCCGTCCTAGCTAACCTCAGTGGCAGCACAGCTCGTCTGGGTGTGTGGGTTGATTGGAATGGCGATGGATTGGTGACGGGCACCAACGAAACACTTGCTTCAGTGACCGTGTCCACGGCAGGCACCAACAACTATACCTTCTCGCTCACGCCACCCATCGGCACCACGTCCGGCACCAAATACCTTCGCATCCGCATTACCGAGGGCAGCATAGCACCTGCGTTCAACGGTGCCTCGCAACTCAAGGGTGAGGTAGAAGACTATGCAATTACCGTCGCGGCAGTGAGTGTTGGCGGCTTGGTTTACGAGGATAAAAACTATAACGGCCAATATGACAGTGGCACCGATGCCGTGATCAACGGGGCTGTCGTCACGCTCTACAAAGATCTCACTGGAAATGACATCACTGCCGATGATGTGGTGACGCCGTATGCTCAACCAGGACTAACTAATCCAGTGACCCTTGCGGGTAGCGTCTATTCCTTCACGAATCTGCCTGCGGGCACCTACTTCGTAAAAGTTAAACCCGCCAGCGGCACATGGTATCAAGGCGGCATTCCAGTCACGACTGATCCAATTCTCGCATCGAAAACAGATAACAAGAACTACGGGAATCTCAGCCTGCTGGATACCACTGCGTTCTTTAGTCCGGTAGTTACCCTGACCGTAGGAGGGGCGCCCGCAGTTGGCGTAGATGGCGATGATGCAAACACCGACAGCACGATCGACTTCGGTCTCTGGCAACGGATGACCATCGGGAACTTGGTATTTAACGATTCCAACAACGATGGTTCAGCTGCAGCGGAAACAGGGATCGGCAGTGTGACGTTAGAGATATTTAAATCCACGGATGCTACGGTAGGGAATGGCGATGATGTTTCCCAAGGCACGACCACTTCCACGGCAGGCACTGGCGCGTATGGCTTCGGTGGTCTGCTCCCAGGAAACTACTTCCTGAAAGTCACGCCAACTCTGACCTATCAACTGAAGTCCAGCGTGAGTGGCACCGACAACGGCACGGACAACGATAACAATGGCACGACTCAAGCGTCTCAAGGTCAGCCGATCTACACGCACATGATCACCTTGAGCGCCAACGGTGAGCCTGGCGTAACCGCAGGTGGTGGCAACGCGGAAAACACGATCGACATCGGCCTCCGCGCTTGTCCTGCGATTAATATCACGCCAGCCAGCCTTGCAACGGGCACGCAGTGGTTCCCGTATTCGCAGACGATCACTGTCACTGGAGGCACGGGCACGATGACGTTGACTTACAGCGGTTCATTGCCAGCGGGACTAGCATGGAGCGGTGGCTCCGGCACGGCTACGATTTCTGGCACCCCAACAGTGACGGGTAGCTTCCCCATTGTGGTCACAGGCACGGATCCCACCCTCTGCGCCGCCACCATCAATTACACCATTACCGTCAATGCATGCGGTGCCATTACGATCAATCCTGCGACGGTTCCCGCTGGCACCTTAGGCTCGGCGTATGCAGCTACGACATTTACTGGCAGCGGCGGCACGGGTAGCTACGTCTGGAGCATGGTGCCAACTCCGTTGTCCGGCCAATTAGGCTGGTGGCCGGGTGAAGGTGACTCGCTGGATCTCGTGGGCACGAACCACGGCACGCAGTTAAATGGTCTCACTTTTGCGGCGGGAAAATCAGGCAATGCCTTCAATCTAGATGGGGTGGACGATAGCATTTCCATCGCTGATAACGCAGTGTTGAAACCGGCTGCCATCACGGCGGAAGCCTGGGTTTACCCATCCGCCGCGCAATCCGCTAACGCTACGGTCCTCATGAAAACCACTGCCGCTGCCATGACCGATGGTTATGGCTTGGGCTACCTCAACGCAACGCAATTCGGTTTCTGGGTCAATAGCACAGCGGCTGCCAGCCGAGTTGTCACTGGCTCCGCGCTCAGCACGGGAGCCTGGCACCACGTGGTGGGAACGTATGATGGGGCCACCATTCGTTTGTATATCGATGGCGCACAAGTGGGCACAGGCACGGTTTACAGCACTGCGATCACGCATAGTACCAGTCCGTTAGTGATTGGTCGCGCCCCGGGTGGCAATACTTGGTTGGGCAAACTAGATGAAGTAGCACTCTACAATCGCGCACTCACAGCAGCGGAAGTCACGACACGCTACACGTTCAGCCCGCTTCCTAGCGGCATGGCATTTAACGCGGCTACGCCAAATATCAGCGGCACCCCTGTGTCACCTTCCGCAGCAGGCACCTATCCATTTACGATCATTGCCCAGGACACAGCCAATTGCACGGGGCGCAAAGATTACTCATTGGCGTTGAGTTGCCCCATCATCACCCTAACAGGCACTCCGCCAGCGGCCTATCGTGGGGTCGTTTACAGCACTACCATTACCGCCAGCGGCGGCACGGGAACTTACACTTGGCCCACTGCGTCCGGCCTGCCCGTTGGCCTCACTGCGATTGCTGGTGGGGCGAACAACTCCGTCCTGACCATCTCCGGCACCACGAACGTCGCCACGGGTTCCTTCCCACTTTCCATTACCGCCACGGACGGCAGCGGTTGCTCTGGCAGTGCAAATCCTAGCATCACGCTGAAAGGATTAGGCCTCGGCAGCTTAGTTTACGAAGACAAAAATTTCAACGGTCAGTATGACGCTGGCACGGATGCCGTGATCGTGGGGGCCACCGTCTCGCTCTATGCAGACACTGGCAGCGCAGGGGCTGATGGGGCGGATGTCCTGGTTAGTCAAGCTGGGGTCACAGCCACCACGACGACGAATGCGTCCGGCGTTTACAGCTTTGCTGGGCTGGCTCCTGGCAGCTACTTCATAAAAGTGAAGCCTGCTAGCGGCACCTGGTATCCCGGAGGCAGCCCCATCAGCACCAATCCGCTGGTGGCTTCCAAATTAGACAACAAGAACTACGGCAATCTGAATGCCGTGGATAACACCGCCTTCTTCAGCCCCGTGTTAGCGCTCACCGTCGGTGGCCAAGTCGCCAGTGGCATTGATGGCGATGACGCCGACACGGACAGCACCATAGACTTCGGGATTTGGCAGCGCATGAGCATCGGCAATCTGGTCTGGAACGACGCTAACAACGATGGTCTCACCGCCTCCGAATCCGGCATCCCTAGCGTGACCGTGGAACTCTACAAGACCACCAACGTGACCGTGGGAGACGCCGACGACGTATGGCAAGCCATCACCACCACCTCCGCGATAGGCTCCTACAGCTTCACTGGCTTGCTCCCAGGAAATTATTTCCTCAAGGTCACGCCCACCGCCACCTACCAACTGAAGTCCAGCTACGTGGGGACAGACAACGGCGTGGATAATGATAACAACGGCGTGACCCAAGCCTCCCAAGGTCAGCCCGTTTACACTCACCTCGTTGTGCTCACGGCTAACAACGAGCCGGGGCCCACGCTGGGCGGTGGAAATACGGAGAACACCATCGACATCGGCCTGCGCGCTTGTGACCTAATAGCCGTTAGCCCCACGCAAGCGCTGTTAAATGTAGCTGTGACGGCCACCCCTTACACGCAAGTCTTCACGGGCAGCGGCAGCACCGCTACGCCTTATACCTACAGCGTTTCCAGCGGCACTATTCCCACCTGGGCCACGTGGACAGCGGGCACCGCTACCCTCAGCGGCACGCCGACTAGCACTACTGCCGCGACATTTACGATCCGCGCCACGGACACGCTCGGTTGCTTTGGCGAGCGCACTTACACCATCACGCCCGTAGATTGCTTCGTGGTTACGAATACGAATAACAGCGGCTTGGGCTCGCTGCGGGATGCCATCAACTGTGCCAACGCCCGTCCCGGTCTGGACGCCATTACCTTTAACATTGCGGGCGTGGGCGTGAAGACCATCACCCTAGCCAGTTCCTTGCCAGCCATTACCGATCCCGTCAGCCTCGACGGCTACACGCAGCCCACGGCCACTGCCAACACCCTAACCACAGGAAATGATGCCGCGTTGAAGATCGAAATCAATGGAGCCAACATTGCCAACATCTTCGCCATCCGTTGTGCGGCAGGCTCCACTGGCAGCACCATCAAAGGCCTCGTCATCAATCGTTGTTACGATGCCGTGATCCTCGCCACCTCCAATTGCATGGTGCAAGGGTGTTTCATCGGCACTACCGCAGCAGGCACCGCAGCCTCTGCCAATGCGGACGATGGCATTCTGCTCACAGGCGCTACGGGCTCCACCATCGGCGGCACCACGGCGGCTGCGCGCAACATTATTTCCGGCAATAGCTTGCATGGTATTGAGCTGGTAAGCAGCTCCACGGGCAATACCATTCAGGGCAACTACATCGGCACCAATGCCGCTGGCACCAGTGCGCTGCCGAATGCGTGGCGCGGCATTGATCTGGTCACCAGTTCCACCAACAACACCATTTCTGCTGGCAACGTCATCAGTGGAAATACCAAGGACGGCCTCCGCATCCAGACCACGGGCAACACCATCCAGGGCAACACGGTGGGCCTCAATGCCGCTGGCACCGCCGCCGTGGCTAACGGCTATAGCGGGATCGAAATCCAAGCAAACAACAACACCATCGGCGGCACTACGGCCAGCCAGAGCAACGTTGTTTCTGGGAATACCCAAGCGGGCGTTGCTATCAGTGGCGGCACGGGCAATGTGGTGAAGGGCAACTACATCGGCGTGAACAGCGCAGGCACTGCCCTGCTGGGCAATGGGGCGCAAGGCGTTACCTCTACCTCCGCGTCTAACACCATCGGCGGCATCCTCGCTGGTGAGGCCAACATCATCGCAGGCAACGGCACTGGAGGCGTTTATGTCGGCGGGGCCAGCGCGCAAAATGTCATCGTGCGGGGTAACTCCATTTACGCTAACATCGGCCTAGGCTTGGACATCGGCCTCGTGATCGGCCTCTCCCCTAACGATGGAACTAAGTCTGGCAGCGAGTCCAACAACGGCATGGACTACCCCATCCTTTCGGTCACCAGCCTAGCGGGCAGCACCCTAACAGCCACCGGCTACGTGGGTAACAACGCCGCTGGCAGCGCCACCTTTGCTGGTGCCATCGTGGATCTTTATGCTGGCGACAACAGCCCCGCTGACCAGAACGGCCAGATCCGCACAGGCGATGGCCTGAACATTGCGCACCCAGAAGGCCGCCTCTACCTGGGCAGCCTAACGGCGGATGGCTTAGGGAAATTCACAGGAAATATCACCGTTCCCGCTGGCACCATGACCGCATGGCAGGCCTTTCTGAGCCACGTGCCGAATAGCGCAGACCTCATTGCCGCCACCGCCACAGACGCTGCTGGGAATACCTCCGAGTTTGGCCCGCGCTGCCAAGGACTGACCATTTCCCCTAGCAGCCTAGCCAATGGAAACGTGGGCCAAGTCTATCTCCAAGCCACCGCATTCAGCGTCACGGGAGCCTCTGGCAGCGTCACCTGGTCCACGCCCGCTCCCTTGCCCGGCGGTATCACCTGGGATGGTGCCACCAAAAAACTCATTGGCACGCCGACTACCATCGGCACTACTAATATCGTCTTTACGGCCACGGATTCTGCTAACTGTGTGGGCACCGCCACCATCCCGCTCACCATTGATCCCGCCTTGCTAGACTTTGGGGATCTACCAGACCCCGCTGCGGGCACGTCCTCGTTGAACTACGAAACGCTGCTGACCAACAACGGCCCGCGCCACAGCATCATGCCGGGCATCCGCTTAGGCGCGCTGATCGACGCAGAACTCAATGGCCAGCCCACCTCTCTAGCCGATGGCGATGGCGCAGATGAAGACGCCTTCGTGCCTGCGGCCAACACCTTCTACACGGGCAACTCCAACACCATCAGCATCCCGTTAGCGAACACCGCTGTAGCAGCTAGTCTCTATGCGTTCATTGATCTCAACAATGATGGTGATTTCCTGGATGCCAACGAGGCGCTGGCAGTCGTGCCCGTGCCTGCGAATGCCACCTCCGTAAACCTCGTCATCCCCGTGCCCGCCACGGGTGTGAGCACCAATGTGAGCCTGGGCTTCCGCCTCCGGCTCACCCACGATGTCCTAGCCGCAGGCGGAGCCGCTGCGTTAGGAGCCGCCACGGATGGGGAAGTGGAAGACTACCTCATCCAGGTCAAACCCGGCCTCCAGATTGGTAATCTGGTTTGGAATGATACCAACGCCAACGGCGTCTGGAACGCTGGTGAACTGGGCCTCACCAGCGTGCAAGTGGACCTCTACACCTCCGTGGATCTCATTGCGGGCAATGGTGATGACGTGTTCGTCAAGACCACCACCACCGACTCTAGCGGGATCTACAATTTTGCTAGCTTGCTGCCTGGGAAATATGTCGTGCGCGTGACCCCGCCTGCCGCCTTCCCGCTCACCAGCGGCCCGGTGGTGGCCTTGGATAACCAAGTGAATAACGATAACAATGGCACCCAAGTTGGCCTCCAAGGCACGCTGATTTACAGCCCCGTGTTGACGCTCACCTCCGGTGGTGAATCCATCACGGATGGGGATACCGACCCGGACACGGAATACACCGTGGACTTCGCGCTCAAGCCCTGCGGCACCATCGCCATTACTCCTAGCACTCTGGCTGCGGGTAATGTGGGCACCGCTTACCTCCAGCCCCTCACGGCTAATGGCGGCAGCGGCGGGTATGTCTTTAGCCAATCTGGCGGCAGCATGGCTCCAGGGCTCGTATTGAATCCCGCTGGCCTCGTCCTAGGCACGCCGAGCACTGCGGGAACTTACAGCTTTACCGCTCAGGCGGTGGACACGTTAGGCTGCATCGGCACCCAAGCCATCAGCATCACCATCCGCGCCCGGCCCATCATTTATTGCACCGCTAAAGACGAGTTAGGACGCTACTACGTCGCGGGCAGTTTCTATGAGGTCAATGGCGTCGCCCGCACGAACCTCGCCCGTCTGAATAGCGATGGCACCCTGGATCTGACCTTCGCTCCCGCGATTCCGAACGGTCCCGTCTATGCGCTCTCCTACCGCAGCGGCGTTTTGTATGCGGGCGGCACCTTCACCACCTGGGGCGGCAGCACACAGAATTTATTGGTGAAACTAGACATGCTAGGCGCACGGGATAGCGCCTTTTCCGGCACCGTCCTTTCTGGGGCCGCAGGGGATGGCGTGTATGCCATTTCTGCTAATAGCTTCTATGTGGCCGGGAAATTCAGCACGCCGAAGAACAGCGTCACTGCGCTGGATCCCAGCACCGGGGCTGTCGTCAGCGCGTTTAACCCCACTGGCCCTAGTGCCGGAGCCACGGTCTATGATGTCTTCTATGATGGCACCCGCGTGGTGACCGCTGGGGACTTCACCACCTTCAATGGAGCCACCCGCCGCGGCCTCACCGCCCTGAGCACCACTGGCGCTACGGATGCAAACTGGCTCACCGCTGCCGTGACCAATAACACTGTGCGCAGCCTCATCCAAGTGCCCACGCTCACGGATCTCATTGCCGCTGGGGACTTCTCCACCTTCGGCAGCGCCAGCGCGCTGCAAGGCACCGCCCGCTTTGTCCCTAGCACGGGTGCTAACACCGTTGGCTACTCCACGAACATCGGCAATCTGCCTCTGACCATTATCAAAATCAATCAAGCCAAAGCCCCATGAACCCCGACCAACTAACTGCTCCCGCCCTCCTCCAATTTTCCTGCACGCACTGCCAGACGATCCTCAACGTGCCGCTCAGTTTTGCAGGGGTCACGGCCCCTTGCCCTTGTTGTGCGCAGCCGATCACTGCGCCCAGCGCCAGCTCCTCGTTGCCCAGCGCCCCGGTCATCACGCAGTGCCCCGCCCCGCTGGTGGAGCTGAAATCCCGCCGCCCGCTGGCCCTCGCTGGCCTAGCCGCAGCGCTCGTCGGCATGGGTTGGGCCGCTTGGCAATACCGGCCCCAGGCGGCCCCGGCGGTCGCCATCGTGCCCGTGATGGAAACTCCCGCCGTGCCCGCGCAGCCCGTGGATCAACGCGCCACCGCCCTCACCCGCAGCACGGAGGCCGTGAAACAATTCCTCGCTGCCAATGACTGGGACACCGCCCGCAGCATGATCGCCCCGCAGGACACCCCCGGCAGCACGCCGGATGCGGCCTTCCAGCCCAATCGTTTCCAAGCCCTGGCCACCCAAGGGAAATTTAACCCCCTGGCCATCAACCCCAAGGAGAACGCCAACCAGTTCCAGATCGTTTGGGAAATCCAAAATCCGAACGATGCGGATAAACTCATGCTCACTGCGGACGACACCGCCGAGGGCGTGCGCATCCGTTGGTATCAGCCGCCTTACTTCGTGGCCACCACCCAAGGCACCGTGCCCGCCCCCGCCATGGTGGCTGCACAAACGCCGCCGCCCGCCCCCGCCGCAGTCACGATCCTAGCCGCTATCGATGCCGCCACTTCCCCGCCGAGCCAAGGCTCCGCCCCCCTCAACAACGAGGCTAGCAAAGTGAAGGCCGAGGAGAAACCCACCGCCTCCGCCAAGACCAAACCCC
>JAYVOP010000161.1:0-6278 GCA_043757865.1 Verrucomicrobiales bacterium
CGTGCGTCCCGCCGCCGTCGATGGCCTTGTGGGGGGTTGCTCGGCGGCGGGACGCACGCCGCTCCGGGCTGCAATTCGGTGGGAGGGCTCGGGCTTGGCCTCAGGATGGGAACGTGGCAGGTGCTTGTAAGAAAAGTCACGTTCCCCATGAGAACGCTGGCGTTACTGATGGAGGCGGCCACGGAACTCATGGGGCATGTGCCCATCCTGTAGGGCTGCGCGGGGTGGGCCACTGGGTTGCGCTTTCTCTCCCACGGGGAATATGGGCTCAGCCTTTTCCCGTCACCCTGCCTCCGAGGCCGATGATGCGGGCATTCGCCTTGGCGGCTTCGGCTTCGCCTATATTTCCTAACTTCACGTGTATCTGGGAAAGCGCGGTCCAGGCTAGAAGATCATTGGGAGCCAAATCCGTGGCCATCAAGGCTGCCCCCAGTGCGGGCTTCAGATCTCCAGCCCGCATTAAGGCCATGCCCAGCGCGTGCCACGCATCGAAGTTCTGCGGTTCTAACTCGGTCGCTTGGCGATATTTCGCAGCGGCACTAGCCAAGTCGCCAATGGCTAGATCACCACTGGCATCGTCCAGTAATTCCGTGGCGCTTTGAGCCATGGGAAATTAAGGGGCTGGAGCAAAGGTGGGCGCGGCCGCTTCCCGACGTTGGTTAAACCAAGCGTTGAAGATTGGGGAGGCACCACCGTAGGGATTGGCAGAGTAGCCGGCGGATTTTTTCAGCAGCTTCTTGTCGTCTTCCATCTTGGGGTCTTGGGGGAGTTCTACTTTCTCTAGGTAAACGAGGGCTAGGTCATCATCGGCTTCCACAGGATTAGCCGCCAGCGCTCCAGTCTCCAGGTTAGCCACGGCCTCTTGGACTTTTTGGAAATACTTAGGAGCATCTTTCACGGGCGTTTTCTGAGAGTAGGTGTAGCTGGTGGCGGTGACTTCCGCAGCGGTTAGTGCCTCGGCAAAGGTCTTGCCAGCACTGAGGGCTTCTTGGAGCTTGGAGCGGATGCCGGTGGTCTTGTCCCGCAGGGCGGCGGCCACTTGTTCCTTGGAAAGTTTCTCTAGCAGCTTCGGCTTCGCTTCCTCTAGCGTCAGCAGACGGCTGGGCTTGGAGTCCGTGCCTTCATAAATGACGTAGCCCCCAGCCGGAGTCTTGATCACCCCTTGGGTTTGATCGCCTTCTAGCATGTCTTCCACTTGCAGCGGCGGGGCGTCCTTGAGGTCATCTGGCAGGGCACTAGCGATGACGTTCTCTGCCGTCTTGATTTCGCAGGTGACGTATTCTGGCTTGTCTTTGAGGGAGGCCACCGCTTCGGCTAGCTTCATGGGAGCCACATCATTGACCATGGCGGTATTGATGGCGATAGCTGTTAGTTGCATCTTCTTATCCTCAGCTTCGTAGCCTTTGGTCTTCTCCTCTTGTTCCTTACGCTTGGCTTCTTGTTGGTCAGCGGGCAGCTTGCTCGTGTCCTCGGGAGCGTCCCGTTTCACTTTGGTAAATTTCACATAACTGAGCGTGCGGCTGGGCTCGGATTTGAGCACCTTGTCCAGCAGGTTCAGGTTTTTGGCGGGGTCTTTATCCTTCTCCTTGTTCGCATCATAATATTTTTGCGCGTCCTCGTCGGTGGCTTTGATGGATTCCACGTCCTTACGCGGCACCACGATGGTCTGCACGGTGGTCTTAGCGTGGGTGGTGAGGTATTCCAGATTGGTGGTGTATTGGGTGGCGGCTAGATCCCCGCCAATGAGCTTTTGCAGCTTATCTAGGACCAGCGCGTCTTTCATCATCATGAAAAAGTAGCGTTGTGCAGTCTCGTTAGGAGCCGCTTTGTCGAATTTTTCCCGGTCGAATTTTCCATCCGTCTGGAGCTGCGGCAGCGCCTGCACGCCCTTTTGCACATCCTCATCCGAGACGGCCACACCTAGATTCCGCGCTTCCTCCCGCAGGGTGATTAATGTTACTAATGGAGATTCCACCTTAGCTCCGCCATCCCCACGGCGGGATGAGCCTTGGCTATCCCGCACGAGGCTATAAAGGCGGCCCGGAGCATCTGAACCGGGGATGAACATCTGCGGCCCAGCATACATGGGCTTGGTGGCGGCCTGCGTCATGCCTGCGATGTTAGCTGCGGTCTTAATGTCCACTTCATCATAAGATTTTCCAGCGATGCTGACATGGTAGCCCGGGTTCTGGTCCCGGCTGAACTGGCCGAAATAGACCATGGTAATACAAACGATGATGGCGACGATGATCATCGCCAGCTTGTGGTGTTTACGCATCAATTGAAGCATGACAAAAGGAGGGGGAAAGGGAGGAAAAACAGAGGTGAAAAAATCATCCTGACCGATAATCCGGTCCGGGAAGGAGCCCGGAAACTACAAAGAACGTGAGGGGGGGCAACTCCTTTTTCGCAAGGTAACGCACGGCGGTTAGCGCAAAAAAACCTGCCCGGTGCGTCGACCGGGCAGGTTTTAGAGGGTTGCTGGCGCAGACTGAGCGGAGGACCGCTCAGTGCAGGCTAGAAGTTCACGCTGAGGCTCACTCCACCGAGGAACAGATTGTCCTGGGCAAAGGCACCCTTGGTAGCATCGAGGGCGAAGTTGCCTGCGATGTAAGGGAGGAGCGTGGCGTTCTTGGTGAGCGCGATGGGGAGACCCAGACGCACGCCGACATGGTTGAAGTCGTTCACGTTGGTGTTCAGACCTTCGTTGTAGCCGATCACGACGGCTGGCACGAGGCTGACTTTATCCGTGAGGGCGATGGTCTTGGAGATCCCGGCTTCGATGTAGGAACCCGCCACTTCTGTTTCATAGTAATAGGAAACAAAGGCATCCACTGGAAGGCCGTTGGTGGAGAGGGTCACAAAGGGCTCATATTGATTCTTCAGAGCGGATCCGTCGAAGTAATGATACCAAGTGAAACCAGCCGTGATGTTCACGGGACCAGCGTTGTATTTGAGGCCGCCATAGAGATCCAGCTCGTTATACTGATAGTCAAAGAGGTGGCCATACCATTCCCCGAGTTGCAAGCTGAGCTTGTCGTTGAGGGTGGCGGTGTATTCCAGCTTTTGCCAGATCAGATCGTCACCGAGATCGGTGCCGTGCCAGATGTAGCTGCTGTCCCAGCCAGCGCTCAGGCTGAAGCCAAGGAGTTGATCAGCGGTCGGCATCGGAGGGAGAGTTTTGCCTTTGCCGCTGCATGCAGTGCAGGTGGTGCCCGCAAGGGAGGAACCGGCTAGCACGAGGCTGCCGATAGTGGCTGCGAAGATGGATTTAGTCATGTGGGTTTGTTTTGGTAGTTTAGTTGCTATTATAAATAAGACAGCGAAGAGCCGCCGGGGTAACCATCGCGATGAAGTAAGGGGAATTTGTCCTCTTGTTTCGTCAGCGATAAACCAAGCAGCTTTTGTGCCGATTACCTCAGGGAATCCAGAAAGATTTTCTGAGGCCAGAATGATTGCTTAAGTATGAAAATTATCAAGTCTGAATTCCACGAATCTGAGAACCCCGCATTCAGCCTTCGTGCCAAGGCTGCGTTTGTCCCTGCATACGCAGAATTTCCCACAGCACTTGTTGCCCATGACAAACGGCACGGACAACTAGCAGACGACTTTTTCCATATTCATTTACCCTATGTGCACTCCTCCTTTATTCCTTCTGCTGTTCACGTCCCTAGCCACTGCGGGCTTACATCCGGCTGGTTCCACTCCTCCTTCAGCACCCGCTGCAGCCAAGGCTACAAAAGGGCAGCCGCTCTTTCGTAGTCACATCGTTACGGCGGAAACGGTGGGTCATGCCGTGGAGATCGATGTGGACCTAACAGGTGCTAGTAAGCTCTTTTTAGTGGTGACGGATGGGGGAAATAGTTTCCAAGCAGATTGGTCAGACTGGGTGGAGCCGCGGATCACGGGTGACTTTGGCGAGAAGAAATTGACCGATCTTCCGTATGTTAGCGCCACCAGCCAATGGGGGAAAGTGGAGGCAAATAAAAATGCCAACGGCCAGCCGATCATCGTCAATGGCCAGCCCGTGGCCTATGGCATCGGCACTCATGCGAACTCCGTCATCGAGTGGGACTTGCCTGCGGGCACGAAGCGTTTTCAAGGCAAAGGCGCGTTGGACAAGGGTGGTGTGGTGCAGAACGCGGGAACGTCCGTGACGTTTGAAGTCTGGACCGTGCGGCCAAATCTCGCCCCGGTGGTAAGCTCTGGCGGGGCCAAAGATCCCGCCGCGGCCCTGGCGGCACTGGATGTGGTGGACGGCCTGGAGGTGGCCACGTTTGCCGCCGAGCCCATGTTGCTCAGCCCTAGCAGCATCGACATCGATGCCCGGGGTCGCGTCTGGGTGGCGGAAATTGTGAACTACCGTGGGCACAATGGGAAGCGGCCCGAGGGGGATCGCATCTTGATCCTGGAGGATACGAATGGGGATGGTAAGGCGGATAAACAGACGGTGTTCTACCAAGGAAAGGACGTCGTTTCCCCCCACGGCGTCTGCGTGTTAGGCAATAGCTGCATCGTCTCTGCGGGAGATCATGTGCTGCGCCTGACCGACACCGATGGCGATGATAAGGCGGATAAAACGGAGGTGCTTTTCACCGGCATCCAAGGCACGCAGCATGACCACGGCATCCATGCATTTCACTTTGGGCCGGATGGGAAATTATATTTTAATTTCGGCAATGCCGGGCAGACGCTGAAGGACAAGGATGGCCAGCCGATCAAGGACATGGCGGGAAATATCATTGCCCCTAACCGCACGCCGTATCAAGAAGGCTGTGTGTTCCGCTGTAATCCTGACCTCACTGAGATGGAGACCCTAGCCTGGAATTTCCGCAATAACTGGGAGTGCAATGTGGATGCCTTCGGCACCATTTGGCAGAGCGACAACGATGACGACGGCAACAAATCCGTGCGCATCAATTATGTGATGGAGTTCGGCAACTACGGCTACAAGGACGAGCTGACGGGCAACAACTGGCAGAAGGGCGATGCCAAAACGGAGGCCGAGGTGCAGGTGGCGCATTGGCATCAGAATGACCCCGGCGTGGTGCCGAACCTCCTGCATACAGGCGCAGGCAGCCCGTGCGGGATCTTGATTTATGAAGGCAATCTGCTGCCAGCGGAGTTCCGGGGCCAGATGATCCACGCGGATGCCGGACCGAACATCGTGCGGAGTTACCCGGTGACGAAGTATGGTGCTGGCTATCAAGCCACCATCTCGGACATTTTAAAGGGCTCGCGGGATAGCTGGTTCCGCCCCAGTGATGTGAGCGTGGCCCCTGATGGGAGCTTGTTGGTAGCGGATTGGTATGATCCAGGCGTGGGTGGCCACGGCATGGGGGATCTGGAGCGGGGGCGGATCTATCGGGTGGCTCCGGGGGATGCTCTGGGGAAATATTCCGCCATGGCGAAGGCGGACCCTGTGCAGCAACTTTGCAGCCCTAACGAGGCCACCCGCTACCTGGGATGGATGGGCTTGAAAGGCGTTCCTGGGCAGGCTCCAGAACTCCTGAAAGCCGCCTGGACTGCGGCCACCGAGCCACGGACCCGCGCCCGGCTCCTCTGGGCCTGGGGGAAACTCACCCCGGATGGCCCCGCCGCCGTGGCTGCGGCTCTAGCAGACAAAGACGAGGACATCCGCATCACTGGCCTGCGTCTGGCACGGCAGTTGAAACTAGACCTCATCCCTCTCATCACCAAGCTGGTGGCTGATCCCAGCCCATCCGTGCGACGCGAGTGTTTGATCGCGTTGCGTTTCCTGGACAGCCCAGAGGCCGCTAAACTCTGGGAGCAGTTGGCCGCCCAGCATGATGGCTCAGATAAATTTTACCTAGCCGCTTGTGGCATCGGTGCCGCGCTGCATTGGGAGGCGTGCTGGGATGCTTACCTAGCCCAGGCAGGTGATAAATGGAGCACCCCAGCAGGCCGGGATCTGCTGTGGATCAGCCGTGCCAGCAAGTCTGCGGAGATGATCGGCCAAGTGCTAGCCGATGCCAGCCTAGCGGCAGCGGACAAAGTGCGTTTCCTACGCGCCTTGGATTACCAGCCTGAGGCTGCGCGCCAGTCGGTGTTCGGAAAATTTCTCACCACCGCCACGGACGATGCCTTGGTGCTTTCCGTGCTGCCCCGCGTGAAGGATTTCGACCTCGGCAAAGCCTCGCCTAACGTGCAGTCCGCCGTCAGCCGACAACTGGCAAGCCAACGCGGCACCAAGGAATACTTCGCTTTTCTCGAGCGCTTCAATGTGCCTGCGGAGAAGGATCAACTGCTGGCCATGG
>JAYVOP010000162.1:0-23716 GCA_043757865.1 Verrucomicrobiales bacterium
CGACCAGCGCCTGGCCCCATGTCGAGGATGTGGTCCGCGTGCAGCATCGTTTCCTCATCATGCTCCACTACCAGCAGGCTGTTGCCCTTATCCCGCAAGGCCAGGAGCGTGTGCAGCAATTTCTCGTTATCCCGTGGATGCAGGCCGATGGTGGGTTCGTCTAGCACGTAGAGCACGCCGGATAAATTGGACCCTAACTGCGCAGCTAGCCGTATGCGCTGGCTTTCCCCGCCGCTGAGCGTGGTGGCTCCACGATGTAAATTCAAGTAGCCTAACCCGACTTCTTCCAAGAATTTCAGCCGCTGATCTATCTCCACACGGATGTCCTGAGCGATGACTTCTTGGGTGCCGGTAAATTTCAGCGCAGCCACCGCCACCCGCGCTTCCGCAACGCTGAGGCCGTTGATCTCACCGATGGTTTTCCCCAGCACTTGGACATGACTGGCCTCTTGGTTGAGGCGATGTCCATGGCACGTTGGGCAGTCTTTGAGTTCATCGTCCTCGGCGGATTCTAGGCGTTGATCTTCGTTGAGTTCCGCTTCCATCACAGAGTTGAAGCGGGACGTATCCAGCTCCTTGTGCGCTCCAGCGCGGACTTTGCCGTGGCCCCGGCAGTGCAGGCACCAGCCGTGCGGGCTATTGAATGAGAAGAGGCGGGGGTCCAGCACATCGAAGCTCTGGGCACACGTGGGGCAAGTGCGTTGGGTGCTGAAGACCTCTGGTAAATTATTCGCATCCACAATCCGCAACACGCCACGTCCAAGCTCCAAGGCTCGTGCGACGAGTTGCTCCACCTCGCGTGGTTTGGTGTTCGCGTCGATTTTACCGACGATGAGATCGATGTGGTGTTCTTTGAAACGGGTGAGCCGCGTGAAATTTTCTACAGCTACCACGCGGCCATCAATGTAGAGTTCCGGGCAATTTTGTCGTGCGGCTTGAGCGGCTATTTTGTCGTGGAAACCTTTACGGCCCCGAATGACTGGGGCCATGATGCGGATGGGTTTCCCCACGCCTGTAGAGGGCGAGGTAACGAGACCCGCGTCCTGCTGAGACTTACGGGATGCAGGCCTCCTAACGTCGCCCTCCACGCTGGAGGCCCGCTGCATGATCGCATTGGCAATGCTGCTAGCGCTTTGCTCCTTCACGGGCACATGGCATTGGGGGCAGAACTGGGTGCCTACTTTGCTGAACAAGAGCCGCAGGAAATGATACACTTCCGTGACTGTAGCTACGGTGGATTTCACTCCGCCGCGCGTGATGCGTTGCTCAATGGCCACAGTGGGAGGCAGGCCGGAAATGTGGTCCACGTCCGGGCGTTCCATTTGCTCCACGAACTGCCGAGCATACGTGCTCATGCTGTCCAGGAACCGTCGCTGGCCTTCGGCAAACACCAGATCGAACGCCAGGGTGCTTTTGCCAGAGCCGCTGAGCCCGGTCACGACCACGAATTCATCGCGCGGAATGGTGACGTCGAGGTTCTTTAAATTGTGCTCACGCGCCCCGTGGATTTGGATGACGTTGGCTTGCTTTGGCGCATCGCTCTCGGGGCGTTCTTCCAGCTTCGGCGGGCCGTCTTCAAAGGGTAAATAGCGTCCGGTGTGGCTGGCTTGGCATTCCGCTACCTCCTCGGGAGTGCCTGCGATGACAAGCTTTCCACCCTCCGCGCCTGCTTCGGGACCGAGGTCGATGACCCAATCCGCTGCGCGAATCACATCCACGTTATGCTCTACGATGATGAGGCTATTCCCTTGATCTACCAGCTCTTGGAAGACTTCTAGCAGCAGAGCCACATCATCGAAATGCAAACCAGTCGTAGGCTCATCGAAGATCAGCAGCGACTTCTTCCGACCGCCGCCACGCTCATTTTCTAGCATGTGTCCCACCAGCTTCAAACGCTGGCTTTCCCCGCCGGATAAGGTATTCAGCGGCTGGCCGAGTTTCAAATAGCCTAAGCCCACACTGCCTAACCGTCGCAACAAGTCCGCTGCTTTGGCAAATTTTGTTTCCTCAGAGCGAGCACTGAAGAACGCTACTGCCTCCGTGATCGTGAGGTCTAATACGTCTGCAATGTTCAGTCCATCGCAGCGGATCTGCAGCGCTGCGGGCTTGAATCTACGGCCATCGCACTCGGGGCACTGGACGTAGAGATCGCTGAGAAATTGCATTTCCACTTTCTCGAATCCGGTGCCGGAGCAGCGCCCACAGCGTCCTGCACCTGCATTGAAACTAAAGTATCCCGGCCCCAGTTCATCGGCTTCGGCCTCGGGAGTTTCAGAGAAAATCTGGCGAATCCATTCAAACGCTCCGATATAAACGGCGGGCGTGCTGCGGGGCGTGCGGCTGAGCGGATTTTGATCCACTAGCACGAGTTGGTCTATGTGGTCCGCGCCCTGGATTTCCTTGCAGAAACCAGGTTCGTTCTCGCTGGTGCCACCTTTTAGGCGCAGGAGATTTTCATAAAGGACCTCATGCACTAACGTGCTCTTGCCGCTCCCGGAAACGCCCGTCACGCAGACCAGCAGGCCGAGCGGAATGGTGATGTCTAGCTTGTTGAGATTATTGGCAGTGCAGCGGATCAGCTTCAGGAGCTGCTTCGGCTTCACGGGCCGACGCTCCGCTGGGATGGGCACCCATTTGCTGCCGCGTAGGTAGTCTGCGGTTAGGGAGCTGCCGGGCATCTTCGGAAGCTGATGCGGCGGGCCGCTGAAGACGAGCTGGCCGCCTTCCTCGCCACGGCCAGGGCCGATGTCGATGAGGTTGTCTGCCGCGCGAATGATGCTCTCCTCGTGCTCCACCACTAGCAAGGTATTGCCCTTGGCAGTGAGCTGTCGCATCACGTCGATGAGCTTGCCCGTGTCCCGTGGATGCAGGCCTACGCTGGGTTCGTCTAGCACGAAGAGGGTGTTCACTAACGAGGCCCCAAGGCATGTGGTGAGGTTCACCCGCTCCGTTTCTCCGCCGGAAAGCGTGCGGGTGGAGCGGTCTAAATTTAAATATCCTAACCCGACCTGCTCTAGGAAATTCAGGCGACTGACAATCTCCTTCTGCAGCAGGGAAACGGTGTCGTCATGCGCTGGGAGCGGCAACGCAGCGATCTGTGGGCCGAGTTGCGCAACGGGAATTTCCATCCACTGCGGCAACGTTTGCCCGCCCACGCGGAACTGCATGGCCTCTGGTTTCAAGCGTCCGCCATTGCAAGCGCGGCAGGTGGTGTAGCTACGGAATCGGCTGAGGAAAACGCGATAGTGCATTTTATAAGCCTGGGTGCCCACCCAATCAAAGAAACCACTAACCCCATACCAGAACCCGCCATCGTAAGCGCCTGTGGGGTTCTTCACATAGTGTGGATCTCCCTCAATGACCCACTTTTGTTCATCGGGTGAAAGTTCATCGAAAGGAGCGCTGAGGCTGATTCCCTGCTGTTTGGCGCAGCGTTCTAGATCCTTCTGAGATTCGTAAAAGACGGTGCCGCTGAAGGCTTTGACGAGGCCTTGTTTGATGCTCAGGGAATGGTCCGGCAGCGCGCGTTTGATGTCGATGCCAATGGTGCGGCCAAAGCCCCGGCACTCCGGGCAAGCGCCCAGTGGGCTGTTGAATGAGAAGAGGTTAGGCGTGGGTTCGCGCAGGGTGAGATCACAGTCTGCGCAGTGCCAGCCAGTGGAGAACGAGCGTGCGGATCCATCGGGATCAATGAGGGTGAGCTTGCCCTTTCCTAGGCGGAGGGCGGTTTCTAGCGCTTCACTGAGGCGGGAGGCGGGGCCGGAGATTTTCAGCCGATCTTGGATGACCGGGACAATGGCGGGAAGGGTTTTGCGTTTGTAAGCGGCGGGTTCGTCCGTGCGGAAGGTTTCTCCGAAGAGCCACACCCGCAGGTAGCCTTGGCTAGCTAGGAACTCGAAGAACTCCGCCGGAGCCGTACCAGCGGGGCAGGGGACGGGGATGGTGACTAGCACCGTCTTGCCAGCGAACTCCTTTTTCGCAACAGCGGCAATGCTGCTCGGCGTGTCCGGCCGGACCTCTCTCTGACAGCTAGGACACACGCCCACGGCTAGTCTAGGAAAGAGTAATTTCAGGTAATCATTGATCTCCGTCATCGTGCCCACGGTGCTGCGCGTGGTGCGCACGGAGTTCTGTTGCTCGATGCAGATGGCGGGTGGGATGCCGGTGA
This sequence comes from Verrucomicrobiales bacterium, assembly GCA_043757865.1. GTDB lineage: Bacteria > Verrucomicrobiota > Verrucomicrobiia > Verrucomicrobiales > V1-33 > JAGNEJ01. The sequence goes on from JAYVOP010000162.1 coordinate 4,169, forward strand.
TGCTTTCCACCTGCGGCTTGTCCATGCGGTCGAAAAACTGCCGAGTGTAAGGGGAAAACGTTTCCACATACCGCCGCTGACCTTCGGCATAGATCGTCTGCACGGCTAGGGAGGATTTGCCGCTGCCACTGGGCCCTGTGATGACGTTCAGTTTCCCCAGTGGGATGTCCACATCCACGCTGCGAAGGTTATTGTGGCGGGCTCCGCGGACTTGGATGTGGTCTGGGCGGGTGCTGGACGGTGCTACGGGCGGCTCTTCCTGCGTGCCGCACAGAGGACTGTGCGGACCACCTGGGGGCGGGGCGGACTGACGTCCGCTGCTACTTTGGGCAGTGGTTTTAGCTTTGGTGGGGGCGGATTTTTTGCGGGCGGGCATGGTGGGGAAATGAGGTGTCCACTCCTATTACGACCGGCAAGGGACGCAAGATGTTCCTTGGCTGCAAACTATTTTCCCCAACCACCCCCTGGTGGAAACGAGGTTCTGCGGCCACGTTCCGCAGGAGCAATGCTGCTGCTCCCGCAGCCGTTGATAAAAGTTCATAGCAGACATTTGCACACCTCCATAAAGCAATTCCGGGTGAATGCGCCACCCTGCTGTTGGGCGAGTGCTGCGCAGATGGCGGCTCGGTGCCTAACGATGAAAACCAAGCTGTAAGTTCGAGCTGCCAGCCTCGTACTTATACCCCAGTCCGAAGTCGATGTCCGTGACCCGATAGCCGCTCCCCTGGTAGGCGCGGAACAAGTCTGGCTGGTAATAAGACTGGAAAATGTCTAATACTCCCGTGTATTTTCCAAAGAGTTTCACGTCCCAATCCCGGGCGTCAAAGCTCTGGAACGGGATGCCGCTATCATCCTGAAGCACGCCGCTGCTGTGATTTAAAATGAGGCTGCGGATGCCGGCAAACTCCCCGCTATGCATCAGATAAGACGCGCTCTTGATGTAGGTGGCATACGGTCCGAAGCGGCTGAGGAAACGCCCGAATTTGGGCGCGCTGGCCAGTCCATCGTCCGCAAGGTTTTGCTGGAAATAGTAAATGTTCTTGGCGCGGCCAAAGAGGGATCGGCAACGAATCACATAACCCCGGGCGGAGGCTGTAGGCGGTAGATCTTGCACATTACCAGCGGCATCTAGCTCAATGGGATTTACAGATTGGAGGTCCGCGCCTTGGCGGGCGAGGAACACCAGCATGATGGGCAGCGTGCCTTTGTAGTCGGTGCGTTGCAGGTCAACGCGCATGTCTTTGGTGATGAAGAAACTACAATTTAACGCCGTGGTGATGGACGTATAAATGCCGTCTAGCCCGGCGTCCCGTTGCTCCGGCGTGAGGGTGCTCAGCGCGGGCAGCGGGTCCGTGCCCTCCAGGCCACAGAGGATGTAGTTCGTAGCGTTAGGAAAGAGCGCATTCGCAAACAAGATGTCTGGGCCGCTGAAGGGATAGAAGAGCGTGGCCGCATTCCGCAAACTGCCTAACTCCCGCCGCCCCCAGTTATCCATGCGCGGCTGCCGACAACCGCTGAACTGCCGCCACAGCTCATTCACATTCGCCTGATGCAGCCGCCACCGATCGGTCTGGCGCAGCGGGCTCAAGGCTGAGCCATAGCCGCCCGGCAATCCGGCTAAGTAACGCGCAGAGTCATTGAGATCCGTCATGAAGGAGCCCATCATGCTAGGAGCCGCCATTAGATTCGCCCGCCGAATTTCCAGGCCTTCATCAGCCGCCGCGTCCACCGCCTGCGCACGCAGGGCCGTAGTAGGCGTCCAACGCGCGTGGTTCGATAAACTACAGCTAGTAAAGAAGGCCACACTCAAGAGTGCTAGCCGGGACAGAGGAGGAAATTTCATAAAGGATGGAGTGCATTCTCTGGCCAACTTTGCGCGTCCTGACAAGGAAAAACCCACGCCTTTTCCCCTTGAAGAACGCCCCCACCTCCACGTGGATCCACGCATGACCAAGCCCACCCTCAGCCCCTACCTCGCCTACAACCTGCCCGGCGGGTATCTGGACTACAAATCCGCGCAATGGTTCGGCGGCCTGAAGCTGACTTGGGCTTAGTAACGCTCCCTGGACCCCATGTTAGACTCTAAAAATTTGCGTGACACCATCCGCCGCCTCACTCAAAATGCCGCGCATGAGGAGCGAGCGATGAGTGCCACTAAATCCAGCGCAGAGGCCACCACGGCTTCCGCTCAGCGCGTGTGCCAGATTTCCCTGCTGCGGCTGCGGCCCTTTCTGGTGGCTGAAGCGGAGCCACTGATTGCGGCCATTCTCCAGGAAACGCCGTGTGAAATCACGCCCGTGCGCGCCCGCCGCAGTAAGCATGGCGACCACCGGCAACGCCTGGGCAAGCTATTTTCCGAGGTCACGGTCAACGTGTCAGGGAATCATTATCAGTTCCTCATCACCCTGCTGCATGAGCTAGCCCATGCCGCCACCGTGCAGCGCTACAGGAAACGCGCCGCCGCCCACGGCCCGGAGTGGCAGCGGACGTATGCCGCCCTGCTAGAGCGCGCGCTAGCCGCTAGCTTATTCCCCCCGGATCTCGCCCCACACCTCGCCCGGCAAGCCCGCCAAGGGCCAGACGCCAGTAGCTCCCGCGATACCGCACTCCAGCTCGCCCTCCGCCGCCACGACACCTTAGACCACCGCCCCATGGTCACAGAACTAGCCGATGGCGCACTCTTTAGCCTCGATGGAAAACTCATCCTCCGCCGCGGCCGCCGCATCCGCACGCGCTTCCACTGCGTGAGCCCCACTGGCCTAGAATACCGCGTCAGCGCCACCGCCCGCGTGCATACCATTTACCGCGAGGTCAAACCGATAGGTTAAGCCATGCACCTGGGATCAAGCCCTAGCCCGATACTGAGAATAGAAAATCTGGGCAACAAGTTACGCTGCGGTTCAAGAAACGGGGGCGGAATCCTCCATCCACCCCTAACTGGTCTGCAAATTTAGAATTTCCGCTAGCAAGAAATATCCAAGCTAAAAATTTCCCATGGCTAGTCCCCCGGGCCAGCGCTAAGTGAGCGAACCATGAGCCACAGAATCACCGGAAAGCTAGGTCTCGCCCGTAGCGTGCTGGCACTAATCGACATCTATGAAGCGTCCACGGAGGACGAGCAGGGAGGATCTGTGGTGCGCTTCGATGCCCGTAGCGGTCAATTTTCCGTGCGCAATGCGGCAGGAGAGGAGTTAGCGCGGACTTGCACTAAACCCTCAGGAGAAAAGGTGCTGCTGCGGGGTCCTGAACGCCAGGAGGTGGAGGGCTTTGCCATCGAAAAAGGCTCTTTTGATCCTCACAAATATGTGCATCTGCGCGGAGAGCGACTGCGTGCCGTGCTCATGCTAGAAGGCCGGAAACGGACGTTTGGAAATGCGTTCCTCCGCATTGATCATCGGGACTTTCATTCCCATGTTACCTATGAATGCGAGCCTGAGCTAGAACTCCCCTCCTTGGTGCTCGCCTTCATTTTATTTAATGTGGCTAATTGCGTGCCCTCATAACCGAATGGCCGCAGGAGGCATTTTGTCAGTGCGCAGCAGCTAGCCTTGGATTTTCGTGCTTATTACTTTGCAGGCAGAAAAAATACGCGATGTAGGGTTCGAACCTACGGCCCCTGCCGTGTGAAGGCAATGCTCTACCACTGAGCTAATCGCGCGTGATGCTAGGGAGCTGGCTCCCGAAGCGCGGCCAGAGTAGTGACATGCCTCCGCCGCGCAACTAGAAATCTGAGCGCCAAGCGCGAAAAGTGAAAACGACTTGCACCCGCAGCCGCCTGTGCTACTAGCAACGTCCGCTGCGGCTGGGGCTCCGCACCCTAGCACACTCGCTTTCTGCGCAGCCGCCATTTCCCCCTAACCCTCCTGGTCTTATGAAAAGTGAACTGATCGAACGTGCTGCTAAAGTCATCCCCCACCCACCGCAACTGATTAACCTCGTGTCTCGTCGCGTGCGCCAGTTGAATCAAGGCCGGGCTCCGTTGATCAACGTGGCTGCTCATGGCAGTCGCTTAGGCCAAGGCGACATCGCCCTCCTAGAAATTATTGAAGGCAAAATCTCCGCTCAGTTGACGGATTAAAAGCCAGCGGCTGAGCCGCTGCACCTGCCTGCGCTATGTCCGCAAAACTGACTCCAGAGAAAGCCAAAGCAAAGGCCAAGGCCGCTGCTAAGCCCGTGGAGATCGCCACGAATAAGAAGGCCCTGCTGGAGTATGAGATCGTGGAGCGTGTGGAAGTGGGGGTGGTGCTCCGGGGCACGGAGGTCAAATCCGTGCGGGAGGGAAAGCTGAACCTGCGGGACGCCTTTGCCCGCATTGAGAACGGTCAATGCCTGCTCTATGGCTGTGACATCCAGCCTTACACCAAAGCCAGTTGGGAGCAGCACGAGCCCAAGCGCGTGCGCAAGTTGCTGCTCCATAAATCCGAGATTCATAAGCTCTACGGCTCGTGTCAGATCAAAGGCCAAACGTTAGTAGCGCTGAAGATGTATTGGAAAGGCTCTAAGGTGAAGTTAGAACTCGGCGTGGGCCGGGGCAAAAACGTGGGTGATAAACGGCAAGATTTAAAAAAGAAAGCGCACGACCGCGAGGTAGAGCGCGAGCTGGCCCGCTACAGCAAGCGCGGGCGGGTGTGAGACTCCCCGGCCTGATCCCACGTGCTCCTGTTGATCCACGTGCTGCGGGCCAAGCTGGAGGCACCCGCCGCTTCGTCCACCTGCGGGTCACCCGCCCGTGAGGATTGACTATCCCACCGCCGCGCCCCAGTGTTCGGCAAATTTTCTGCGTAGAAAATCGGCGCTGCGACGAAGTTGGTCGATGCCGTCCACGCCATCTTCGATGCTGATCCAGCCATCGAATCCCACCCGCTTCAGCTCGGTAAAAATGGCGTCGTAGTCGTTCATGCCTTGGCCTATTTCCCCATGTCGCAGGCGCTTGGCGTAGCCTTGCACACCTTCTTCCCGACGGAGATCCTCCAGCGTGCCTTCGGCTAGGTAACGATCACTAGCATGCATGGTGACCACACGGCTGGAGACGCGGCGGAGCAGCTCGAGCGGATCTTCTCCAGCGAGGATGGTGTTGCTAGGATCATAGTTTACCCCAAAATTAGGGTGGTCGATTTCCCCTATCAAGTCACAGAAAATGTCCATCGGCTGGGCGAACTCTGGGTAGCTCCAGAAGTCGTCTTTGTAATGGTTTTCCAAGATCAGGGTGAGGCCCAGATCTGCGGCTAGGGGAAGACACGCTTTGATGGCATCTGCCGCATAGCGAATGCCCTCCGCTCGGCTAACCTCTGGGCGGCTCTGCCCGGAAAGGACGCGGCAGTAACTCCCACCTAACACGCTAGTCATGCGCATCCAATGCTGTTCCTTGGCGATCTCAGCGGCCCGAAATGCGGCATCGGGATGCGTGAAATCCGGGCTGCAACACATCATGGGAATGGCTAGGCCGTGGGCGTGGGCAGCGTCTCGCAACGGCAACCAGTTCCGCTCATCCTCCATTTCAGAAAAGCCCGCATACCACTCCACGCCATCCAGCGGCAGCGTGGAGGCTAGGGCTAGCCACTCACGCAGCGTCATGGTGCCATCCTTGCACAGAGCGTGCATGTAGGCCTTGGGAACTGCGGCTAACTGGGGCATGGCGCTTACTTTCCGTGCTCCGCTCTTAAATGCTGCTGCAAGTAGTCCGTGCCGAAATCATTGCCAAAATCCCGCAACACCGCGTGCGGGTGGTGGGCATTGTTTTGCGTGTTATCGAACTCAATCACAAACGTGCTGCCCTGCACGCGATAGTAATGCCCCGCGCCTGTAGCCGTCGCTCCAGCCCAGGCAAAATTTAATTTTTCCCAGCCTGCGGTGGCGATCTTCGCTAACTCCCCGTCCGCAATTTCGGGGCGGTAGCGTTGCACGAATTGGTTGATGATCGACTGGAGTTTTGCGCGCTGCGGCGCGGTCATCTGGCCTGCGTTCAAGCCCACAGGCTCCAGCGGCTTTACGTGGTGATCGTCCTTGGTAATGACTTCCTCGGGCGATTTTTCCAAAATGATGGCGGTCTTTTTCTGCGCCCCATCTAAGGCGTTGATGAGATCGAAGCCTAACGTCTCTTCTTGCTGGAGGACTTGCAGCCCTGCGCGATTGCCCGCCAACACTTCGCCTGGATTTGCGCCCATAAAGGACGGGGTGATGGCCACGTTCTTGCCATCCACAATGGTGAAATTCATGGATAGGTGATGCCCTTCAAAGCGCCAACCCCACGTGCCGTTAGGCGCTGGAGTGCCGAAGATACTAACGTAGTATTTCGCAGCATCGCGCTTGGGGGCTTGGGCCTCTAGATCCCAGAGGATTTTTTCCAGACTCATAATCTGCGTGGCCTTGCGGAAGCCCTCATGACTAAGTGCAGTGTGCAGCAGGCCATAGGCTAGGTGCTGTTGGTCTGGGCGCATTTCTTTAAGCGTTAAGCCATGGCGCTCGAAGGGGACGAAGTGCCAGTCCTCGCGCTCGGGATTGTCCATGGTGAAGGTAGCCTGGGCCTTTTGGGCATCGTCTAAGTCAGCTAGGAAATCGAGGGCAGCCTTGGTCATGTCCGTGATGGCCACGGACGCGGAGACGCTGGAGGGCTTGGCTGCTGGCTCCGCCCAGAGCGGAAGCAGACAGGCGAGAGCAGTGGTGGGAAGAGCTAGTTTAATCCAAGTATTCATAAGTGCGCGGAGGCTGCGATGGATGCCGGAAGCTGCCAATGGGAAATGGTTACGCAGGGGAGGGGTGGATGCGTTGGCTATTCCAGCCGCGCCACCACCTGCTCCTTATCCCAGCGGATCTTCGGCAGGCCAGCGTATTTATCCTCCGCACTGCGATAGCCTGCGGCACAGCAGACGATGCTGCGGAGGCCTTGGGCGGGGAGGTTCAGCACGGCATCGAACTCCGCCGGGAGGAAGCCTTCCATAGGGCAAGTATCCACGCCTAACAGAGCGGCGGCAGTCATGAAATTTCCCAATGCAATGTAGCATTGCTTGGCTATCCACTCGTTCGTCTGTTCTGGCGTCATGCCTTGGGCAAAGCCCACCATCATGCCCCGCAGTGCGTCCAGCCCGCCTGTGGGGAGACTCCGTTTGGTGGTCATGTCTTGCAGATAGGCATCAATGGCGGGCATGTCCATGCTGGTGCGGCCGCAGAGGACGAGGAAATGGGAGGCTTCTGCCACTTGGCGTTGGCCCCAGGCGTGCGGAACCAGCTTTTCCCGCAGTGAGGCGTTGGTGATGACGAGAAATTTCCAGGGCTGGAGGCCGAAGGACGATGGGGTTAGGACTAACGCGTCTTCTAAGGCCGACCACACGTCCGCCGGGATCTGCTGTGCAGGATCGAAGGCCTTGGTGGCATAGCGCCATTGGAGTTGGGAAACGAGGGTGGCAGGGGAGATGGATGACATAGGTAAATGGATAGGTTAGGGATGAATGCAGCGCAGCATGGGACAGCCCACCTAGCTGTCAAGCCACGGGGCTCATTCCGGCTTAGACAAATGCGCCTATTAGGACTTAGTGCCGCCTCTCCATTTTTACTATGCATCTCACCACTGATCCCATTCCCCAGCTCATCCGTCGCATCGCCATTCCGGCTAGTGTCGGCTCGTTTTTTATGACGATGTATAATTTCGTGGACACCTACTTTGCCGGGCGGGCCTCGGATGAAGCGCTGGCGGCACTGACGTTTTCCTTCCCCGTCTTCTTCCTGGTGCAGGCGTTTGGCAGTGGCCTAGGCCAAGGCACCACGGCCTTGATGGGCAAGGCGTTAGGCGCGGGCGAGGCCGGGCTCAGCCGACACTATTTCTGCCAAGCCTTGCTCTATTGCTTGGGCCTCACAGTGGCACTCACGGCGGCGGGACTAGCCGCTTCTCGCTGGCTCTTCGAGCAGCAAGGAGCGCGCGGGCTGACGTTAGATTATTCCCTACAATACATGTGGGTCATCATGTCCGGCAGTGGGTTTTTCCTGCTGCAAAACGTGCTCAATGCCGAGCTGAACTCACGGGGAAATACGACCATTTACCGGAATACCTTGATCGCAGGTTTCTTTGCTAACTGTGTGTTAGACCCCTGGCTGATGTATGGTGGCCTGGGCGTGCCAGCGCTGGGTGTAGCGGGGCTGGCGTGGGGCACGCTGGTCTGCCAAGTGGGCGCGTGCTTCTACATGTGGCGGCATTTGCAACGCAGCCCCATCTGGCAAGGCGTGCGCGCAGCGGACTTCCGCCCAGATGCCGCCGTGTTAGGCCAACTCTCCCGCCAAGCGCTCCCAGCCGCCTTCAACATGCTCACCGTGGCGCTGGGCATTTTCGTGATTCAGGCGTTCCTCGCTAAGTTTGGCAATGAACCCGTGGCTGGTTATGGCGTGGCCACTCGCATTGAGCAAATGCTGCTGCTGCCGTCCATGGGGTTGAACTATGCGGTCATCAGCCTGGCCGCGCAGAACTATGGCGCGGGGCGGTTAGACCGCGTTAGGGAAACCTGGCACACCACGCTCCGCTACGGGCTGAGCATGATGCTCGGCGGCGGCGTGTTACTGTGGTATGCGCGCCATTGGTTGATGAGCCTCTTCACGCGGAACCCCGCAGTGGTGGAGCATGGCGCGGACTACCTGGGCGTGGCCGCCTTCACCATGGCGGGCTATGTGCTGCTCTTTCAGACCGTCTTCTTATTGCAAGGCCTGCAACGCCCCGGCTATGCGCTTTGGGTCGGCCTGTGGAGGCAGATCGTGGCTCCCCTGCTCATCTTCAATGGTCTCGCCTACGGCCTGGGCTGGGGACTGTGGGGCATCTGGTGGGGGATCATGATCGTGGTCTGGAGCGCGGCCTTATTCCTCTGGTTCATCGGCCACCACATCCTGGCGCAGAAGCTGCGCGCAGCCCCGGAGCGCGGACTTTAGTCCGCCAGTGTTGCCACAACGGTGATGCGAATGCTCCCGCCCCTAAATGGACTTGGGGACTTGGAATCCGTCACGAAGGGCTCGGCGGCAGCCTCGCACCACCTTCTGGAGCTTCTGCTTCTAGCAGTTGCTTAAGCACGAGGCCTTTGGCGATCTCTAGCCAGGCGCGGGCACGGGCGAGCGGGGACTTTTGGCGCATGGCTAGTTTGGTGGCTTCGCTTTCCCCCTGGGTGGTGGCGATGCTGCGGAGCTGGGCCTGGGATTGATCTTGGGCGATGGCGAAGCCCTGGCTGGCGCTAGCTTCCACCACGAGGTCCGCCCAGTCCGCGAGCACCTTGGTTTGGAAATGGGGAGGGAGTTTGGGCAGGAGCGCAAAGACGCGCGGCCATTGGCCATCGCGAAATTCCGCAGCGCAGATTTCTCGCACGGGCGTGCCGAGGGCGTCTGGGAGCGGGCTGGGTAAATCTGCTAGCACGGGCTCTAAGTCTAGCAGGAGTTGCTGTACGTAGGACGTTTCTGCATTGCGGAAGGCTGCGGCCAGGAGGGCGGCCAGCGGCGGAATGCGCTCGGCAGTGGTGGGGAGGCGGAGGGTCTGGGCGCGGGCTAGCTCTAGCAGGCGGTGGCCATTTACCTGATCCAGGGCATCGTAATAAAGTTGCGCTAACCAGAGTGTGGTGTCGTTAGGCAGACTGGGCGGCAGCTTTTCCAAGCGCTGAGCAGTCGCCTGCCAAGCCTCTGCGGTAGGCTGATGCAGCGTGGCTTGAGCTTGCGTGAGCAGGCGCAGATCGGCGGCGGTGTCTGTGGTGGCGGAGGTGAGTTCGGCCACTAACGCAGCGGGCGTTTCCAGGGTGCCACCGAGGTTAGCGGCCTCGATCCGCGCGCGCCATTGCAAACGGGCAGGCAGGCGCTCCAGCGTGGGCCGAGCCTGGGTGGGGTCTTCCAACCGCATCATGCGAAAGAGGTCTAGATAAATTTCATCCTGCATCGGCTCCGGCAACTGCGGCAACAAGGCGAGCACTCGCTCCACATTATGCAGCGCCAGATGCGTCCACGTCAACTCCGCCATGAGCCCGGGCGAGCCACTGGCTAGCGCGGCAGGCTCCAGCACATTGAGCCTGCGACGCGCCTCCGGCTGGGCATCGCTCTCCGCCATGTTGCGCAGGATGCTCAGTTGCAATGGTAGAGAGGGTTGCTGCTCCCAGGCGACATCGGCAAATCCTAACCGGGAAATTTCCCCCAGCACTTGCTCGCGCGCAGTCTCGCGCAGGGCGGAATCCGTGATCTTTCCTAGCACCTCCAACGCCTCCCCCATGGCCCCGCTACTCTGCGCCAGATGCCCGGTGGCGATGGCGCGCAGGCCGCGTGCTTGGAGCCCGGGGGCTTGCAAATTAGCAGCTAGCCGTGTGGCTTCAGAAAATTTTCCCGCGCGCAGATAGCCCATCGCCAGTTCCAGGAGATCGAAATCTAGCACGACGGGGCGCTGCGCTGCGGTAGCGGGCGTTTCCTGTTGTTCGTCGATCAACGCCCGCTCCACTAGCCCCAGCGGCCCCACCACCTCGGGCGTGGGGTCCAGCGTAAACCACCACCAGAGAAAGGACGCACAGAGCACCGCCACGATAACGGTGCTGCGATGAGTCTCCGACTTCATGAAATGACTAACGTGGGCGCGGTGTCTAGCGCGAACAGTTCCACGGGAGCCTGCCGCCCCTTCAATTCATGGATTCCTAACGACTGCGTGTAACGCAAGCCCTCCGGCCACGGCTCAAAGAAATCTCCGCTCACCAACACATCATGGCCCACCTGCCGCGTCATCGCTTGGATGCGGAACGTGGTATTGACCGCATCACCTAACATGGTTAAGCCGCCTTGGCCAAACTGCCCATAAGCCACATCTCCAGAGTGCAGGCCCACGCCGCTGCCGAACTCTCCGCCATATTTGGCAAAGGTATGGCGCAGTTGCTCGCCAATCTCCTCACAGCCCCGCCGCAGCTCGCGCGCGGCCAGCACCGCCCATTTCCGCGCGTTCGGAGAAACGTCCGTCCAGTAGGCTAGCACGGCGTCTCCGATGAATTTATCAATGGCCGCACCATGCTCCGTGAGGATCTCCGTGCAGTAGTCATACCAACTGCCAATGGCCTGAGCCAGCTCCTCGTGGGGGATCATTTCTGAAAGGCGGGTGAAGCCCTTGATGTCGCTAACCAGAATGAGCATGGGCACCGTTTGCACGTCCCATTCCGCCGTGGGGGCGGTCTGGCCGGGGGCTAGCATGACGAAGCGGAACTGGTGATCGCAGATGCGGATGACATCATTCGCCTCCAGTTGGCGCGTGGCCGTCACGCGCTCGTCATTGATGTAGCTGCCATTGAAACTGCCCAGATCATAGAACCAATATTGGCCGCCCTCCTGGCTGCGGATCATGGCATGACGACGGGACACACGCGTGTCCACCAAATGCACGGCGGAGTCGGATTTACGGCCAAAGATGGTCACCTCCGACAGCGTGTGCGGAGTATTATCGGCAAGATTGATAAGAGTAGCGGTAGTGTTCTCGGGCATGAGGTAGTGAATCAGCGTCGGAGGGGGACAGAGCGAGGCAGGCAGGGATCCCCGTTTAATTTTCCTTCCCACTAGAGCAAATTCAGTGCCGTGGGGAAAGGGAATTTATGGCGGGAGTGGCCGCCACCTGTTCTCGCCTTGACCGGGCGGGCCGCGTTGGCCTAGGCTGCGTCCCATTGTATGAAATTCTGCCCCCCCGATGCTCGCTGAAGTCCCCCTGGAATTACGCTCACGTCTCGGCCTCGCGCTCTTTGCGCTGGGTCGGCTGGCGGATGAGGTCGGCGTGCAGCCCAGCCCAGCGTCCACGGTCACTGCGCTGGTGGCGGGGCTGAAAGATCCCTTTTTATTCGTGGTCGCAGGCGAGGTGAATGCGGGCAAGTCGATGTTGCTCAATGGCTTATTTGGCGAGGAATTCTGCCCCACCAGCGCGCTCCCTAGCATGGATAAAATTCGCTATTTCCGACACGGTTCCACGCCTCAGGAAATTTCCTTTTCCCCAGAGATTCAAGAAATCCGGGTGCCGTTACCGTTCCTCCAAGATTTCCATGTGGTGGATACGCCGGGGGTTAATTCCGTGGCGGATGGCCATGAGGCGGAGACAGAGCAGTTCCTGCCGCGCGCAGCTGCGGTGCTCTTCGTGCTGCCGATCACAAATCCTTGGGGACAGAAATGTTGGGAGTTTCTGGCGCGCATTCATCACCAGTTGGGCAAGCGCATCGTGTTAGTGCTCTCACAGATTGATCTGCGCTCGGAGATGGAGATAGCGGCTATTCTGGAGCATTTGCAGGTGTGCTTGCAGAAGTATCTGGGGCGGGATCTGCCCGTGTTTCCAGTGGCCGCACGGCAGGCGTTGCTGGCGCGCACGTCCGGCGTGGGGAAGGCAGAATTACTGCTCCAGAGCCGCGTCCAGCCGCTAGAGGCGTATTTAAATCAGATCCTAACCGAGACGGATGCGCGGCGGGAACGGCTGGTTAATACACTGCGCAGGGCGGAAATTTTGGTCAGCCATATTCAATCGCGCTTAGGGGAAAAGGCCGCCCGCCTAACATCGTTAGGCGATGCGCTGCGCAAGATCGGCCAAGCGGTGCAGGCGCAGAAAGTCCTCACGTGGGAGGTCTGCCTCGCCACGCAAACCATACTCGCTCAAGAGCTAACCGCCGCGCCCGCCGACGGGTGGGACCGCCGCGTGCAGGCCGCCCTGGACCAGCAAGCGTTGCTAGTGCAAGACCGCATGGCGGCGGATCTGGCCAAGCTCTGGCGGCAAACGCGCGTGACCATGGACGCGGCGTTAGGTGGCCGCGTGGCTGAGCCCGCTAGCCTAGCACCAGAGCTAATCTCGCTGCATGCCGCTCACCACGCCATGCTAGAGCCACTGCGCGCAGGCACGGCCTGGGCGGAGCGTTTGGCGAGCATTCAACAAGCAGGAAGGAGGAATCGTCGCTGGGCCTGGGCAGCGGTGGTGGCAAGTATGGGCCTAGCCGCAGGCGGGGCTGGCTGGCCGTGGCTGTTAGGCCTGGGGACCGTAGGGCTCGTGATGAGCTTAATTTCCTTGCGTTGGTTAAGTCGGAAACAACTCACCACGCATCAGCAAGCGTTAGGCCAACTGGCGCAATCCTCCGCCAAGGAAGTGCTGCAAGCCGCCGATGCTGCGCTGCAATCCTGGTTGCAGCGGGCATTCCATACTTTCAGCGGGCACTACCGGCCACTGCTGGAAGCCTGCGAACAAACGCGCACCCAGCAGGAAGCACGCGTGCAAGAACTTGATGCCATGAGCCAAAACCTCGCCACGCTCAAGGCGGCACTGCTGAAGTCATGAAGCGCACGCTCGTCTGGCGTGGCGGGGCGCTCGGAGATTTTTTACTCACGCTGCCAGCGCTGGCCTCCTTAGAAATAGAGCACCTCACGCTGGTCACGCGGCCCGCCTACAGCGGGCTGATGCTGGCGGGTGGCTGGACGCATGAGTTTGTGAATCTGGAGTCCGCGCACTTGGCTGCACTGTTTTCCAGTGCGGCGGTGCTCCCGCGGGATCTGCAGAGTTGGCTGGCCGGGTTCGATCACATCTATGCTTGGCTAACCGATGCCGATGGCCATTGCCACCACCATCTCACCGCGGCGGCGGCAGGAAAATTTACGCTGCTGAATCCTGTCGTCTCTGCGGTAGGGCCTCATGCTAGCGTGCAGTTGGCCACGGGCCTAGCCGGGCCACTCCAGCCATTTTATTGGCCGTCGTTGCCAGCAGTGCAGCGAATTCCAGAACGCATCGCCCTGCATCCCGGCAGCGGCAGCCCCAGCAAGAATCGCCCGCTTAGTGCTTGGCTGGAAACCATGACCCAACTCGCACGCAGCCGCCCAAACATATCTTTCCTCATCATCACAGGCGAGGCGGATGAGGCGGCCCACACCACTCTCCGTATCTCCTTGGAGACTGCTCCGTGGCCCATCATCTGGGCGCACCACTGGCCGCTGTCAGCCCTCTTGCCAGCCCTCCTCGCCTGCGAAAGCTACTCCGGCCATGACACGGGCATCACTCATCTAGCTGCTAGCTTAGGCCTGCTCGTCCACGTCTATTTCCGCTCCACGGACCCCCAGATCTGGGAGCCGTTAGGAAAGGTCACGCTTTGCGCTGAGAATTATTCCTCCTTCGGCTCCGCAGGCTTGGATTTCTTGGCACCTTTGGCGGCCTTATCTTCGTCCATCTTGGCTTTCACGGCCGTTTCGATCTCGGCGTAGATCACGGGATCGTTTTTGAGGATCTCTTTGGCGGCATCCCGGCCTTGGGCTAGTTGGCTGCCTTTGTAGCTCATCCAGGAGCCACGTTTTTGGATGATCTCGCTCTCCAAGGCTAGATCTAGCAAGGAGCCGACGCTGGAGATCCCTTCGTCATACATGATGTCGAATTCAGCCTCGGTAAAGGGCGGGGCGACTTTGTTCTTCACCACTTTGATCTTGGTGCGGTTGCCGATGACGGTGCCGTCCGTCTGTTTGATCTGGCCGATGCGGCGAATGTCCACGCGCACGCTAGCAAAGAATTTCAACGCGCGTCCGCCGGGAGTGGTCTCGGGATTGCCGAACATGACGCCGATCTTTTCCCGGATCTGATTCGTGAAAATACAGGTGGTGCGGGCTTTGGAAATGAAGCCCGTCAGTTTCCGCAGGGCGGCACTCATGAGGCGGGCCTGGGCTCCCACGGTGCTATCGCCAATGTCGCCCTCGAGTTCTTGTTTGGTGACTAACGCCGCCACAGAATCAAGCACGATCACGTCCAGCGCGTTCGAGCGCACCAGCGTTTCCACGATCTGCAAGGCTTCTTCACCGGAGCTAGGCTGACACACCAGCAGATCCCCCAGATTCACCCCTAACTTCCGCGTGTAAGCAGGGTCCAGCGCGTGCTCCACGTCCACGAAGGCAGCTAGGCCGCCGCGCTTTTGCGCTTGGGCAATGACGGTTAGGGTCAACGTCGTTTTCCCGGAGGACTCCGGCCCAAAGATCTCAATCACCCGACCACGAGGGAAGCCGCCAACGCCCAAGGCGCGGTCGATCAGTAAATTTCCTGTGGGGATGACGTCGATGTCCGCAGGCGCTTCCGAGCCTAGGCGCATGATGCTGCCTTCTCCGAAATCTTTCTGGATCTGCTGGATAGCTATGTCCAGGTTCTTGGCGCGGGCACCGGAGATTTTTTCTTCAGCGGCAGCGGCCGCAGCGGCGGCTTTGGTGGTCTTGGGTTCGTCTTTGGCCATGGGATTGTGGTTGGTTGGTTGTTGGAAGGATGCGTTCACGCGAACAGTGGTCGGAGGCTAGCGGGGTTTTGCCACCGCGTCAATTTCTTGTCGGGTAAAAATGGCCCGCACCGGAATGCCGCGAGCTTCGATGGCCGCCCGTCCGCCCTCTTGGCGGTCCACGAGCACGAGTGCGAAGGCCACCTTGCCCCCGGCTTCTTCAATGGCATCAATGGCTTGGATGGTGCTGCCGCCAGTGGTGATCACATCATCCACAACCACGACGGAGTGGCCTTCCGCAAAGCGGCCTTCGATGAGGCGACCCCGCCCGTGGCCTTTGGCCGTCTTGCGCACACAGAAAACTTGGAGTGGAGCGGTGCCTGGATTAGCCGCGCTAGCGGCCATGCCCACGGCTAGGGCGATGGGGTCCGCGCCCATGGTCAGGCCACCGATGGAATCATATTTTTGTCCGCTAGCGGCGGCCTCAGCCTGTGCCATTTCCCAGCCGACTTGGCCGATCAGCAGCGCGCCTTGAGGGTCCAGCGTGGTTTGCTTAGAATCACAATAGAAGTCACTGGTCTTGCCGGAGACTAACGTGAACTCTCCATAAAGAATGGACTGAGCGGAGAGGAGACGAAGGAGTGCGGAACGGGAATCTGCCACGGGTTTGGAAATGGGGAAATCTGAGGTAAATGAAGTCGTGCTGTCCTTAGGGCAACCGCCCCTGCCTTGCCAAGTGAAAAGCCGGAATTTTCTGCTGACGCGTCTAAGATTTCCAGTAAAGTCACAGCCAAAAAACTGACTGCAATTTCTAAAAAGAACCTTGATTATTTAATAAAAGTTAATTAATTTCCGCCCCATGGCTACCACCCTGCTACCATTTCCTGAAACGATCGAGTTCGCTTGTCCCCACTGCCAAGCCCCGCTCAGTGTGCCTGCCGCTTTGGCTGGCGTCAGCGGCCCGTGCCCCATGTGCCATGGTGCCATCACGGCCCCGGCTCTGATTGAAGAGGAAGTCATGCCACCTGCGACCCCGGCCTTGCGGGTCAGCCCGCCGATGCCAGCGCCTGAACGCCTAACTCAGGCCGCAGTGGCAGCTCCACGTCAGCCGCTTGCCATCCAACTCTTTGAAAAACGCGGCTTCCGGCTCGTGCGGACTTCGTTAGCAGCGGCCTCGACGATCGTGCTTTTCGCCTCCTTTGCGGCCCTAAAATCCCGCCGCTGGATCTGGTCCCCAACGGAAGCTGAGACGGCCCCTAGCCAAGTAAATTTCGCGCCTGCCGCCGCCCCGGCCCCTAGCACCACGATGCCCGTTGAACCGCCGCCCTCGAATCTGCAAGCGATGCGCGGAAAGTAAGGCGGGGTAATGCCCGGTTGCGAAACGGCCCAAAAAGCGGAATTCCTCTGACATGAATGCTCCTATCTTAATGGATCCCGCCATTTGCTATGGTAAACCAGCATGCTGGTTTCGACCATCTGCGGAGACCTTGCCGGGGGATGGTTTCCAGGTAGTTGTGATGACTATCAGGTGACCACCGAACAGGTTGCGGCAGCCCTGGAGTTCGCAGCGGAGCTTAGCAATTTTCAGTCCACGATTCATTGCGCCACGGTGGCGCGGAGATACTGGCCGGGGGCGGTTTTGAGCCAGTAGGCTTGCTGATCTTGGTAAATAGTGAATGCGCCATGTTCCGCTTGGCCACATTTAAAGAGATGGTGATCAGCCTTGGTGACGGGGGCGCGGCTGGTGATGGTAAAGCTCTGTGCAGTAGATTGCCCATCTAACAGCGCGCGGAAATGGCGCAGGGTGCTGGGAACGAGCTGGGTGTCTTCTAAGGCCGTGGGATAGGAAATGGTGGTGGGCGTCCGGTCTTGCCAACGGGCTGCGGCCATGCCAGCTAGCAGCAGGGTAAAGAGCAGGAGGACGCGGGCGGGCGTGGATTTGGCGGTGTTCTCGGCCATGGTGCTAGGGCGTTATTTACCCCGCACGGGCAGCGCCTCGCCCCGGCGTTTTTGGAAAGGCAGGCTGTCGATGAGGCTCGTGATCAGGGTTTGGAAACGGTAGTCATCCTTGGCCAGCTTGGCAGAAATGCTGTCCAGCGTGGGCCGATCATACGCCTGCGGGCTGCGGCCTAACGCATAGGTGAAGAGCTTCTTGGTAAGGCACCGCACGAACGCCTCCCGCTTGTCTTTAAGGATGACCTCGGCTAACTCGGGCGCATTGCGAAAGGTCTGGCCAGTGGTTAGGACGCCGGTGGTGTCCAGCGGACTGCCGTTTTCTTCTTTGCGCAGCGCTCCGATGGGATCGAAATTTTCCAAGCCGAAGCCTAACGGGTCGATGAGCGCATGGCACGAGGCGCAGGCGGGATTACTGCGGTGCTTTTCTAGTCGCTCCCGCACGGTGCCATGGAGTTGGCCTTGGGCGCTGGCGTCTAGCGGAGGGACATTCGGTGGCGGTGGCGGGGCCTCAATGCCGAGCAGGTTTTCCATGATCCATTTTCCACGTTTCACGGGGCTGGTGCGCGTGGGATCAGAGGTGATCGTAAGCACGCTGCCGTGGGTGAGGATGCCGCGTCGCAGGCTGCCTGCGGGCCAGTCCACTTTCTGGAAATCGCCCCCTTGGATGCCGGGGATGCCGTAGTGCTGGGCGAGGCGTTCATTGACGAAGGTGTAGCTAGCATTCACGAAGTCTAACACGCTGCGATTCTGCTGCTGGAGATACCAAAAGAACTCCTCCGTTTCCCGCTGCATGGCCTCCCGCAGCGGAGTGGGAAATTTATATTTTTGCTGATCTGGCTGCACCACTTCCAGCGTGCGGGTCTCTAGCCATTGGCCGCCGAAGTTCTGCGCCAGCGCGCGGGCCTTGGGATCTTTGAGCATCCGCGTGATCTGGGCTGGGAGGTTCATGCGCAGTTCATTACGGTAGGCTAGGGACAGCAGTTCATCGTCTGGCATGGAACTCCAGAGGAAATAGGAAATGCGGCTAGCGAGGCTGTATTCGTTGATCTCCACCACTGCGCCCGGGTTGTTAGGCTCGGCCTGCCATTCGGTGCGGTAGAGGAAATAGGGAGAGACAAGGATGGCCTTCATGGCCAGCTTCAACGACTCCCGGAAGTCCTCATTGCGCTTGCTCGCCAGTTGGTAAATTTTTAAAATGCGCTCCACTTCCGCAGGCAGGGCGGACCGCCGGAAGGCCCGGTTGGCGAAATTTTGCAGGATCGCGCGGGCGGCTGGCTCAGTCTCGCCTAACTTGCCACCAGGGCCGAAGATCCGGCGCGCCACTTCGCCTCCCACCGCGCCAGACTTCGCATTTAGCGGACCTTCGATTTCTATTGAGAGGAGGAACACATTGCGATCTCGCTTGTTAGGATCGGGCGCTTTGTCATCATAAAAATCATTGAGAAACCGCATCCCCACACGCTGCTGCCCGGCCTCCGCAGTGAACTTCATTTCCAGTGTCTGCGGCTTATCGAACGTGGTGGCGGCCACCTCGAACGCCTTTAATACCGCACCCTCTACCCGCAGGTCCACTTTGGCTAGTTCCTTGCCCGCTTGGCTCGCATAAGCCCGCGCCCGCAGGATGTAATCTCCCGCCACGGGGAAAGAATGCTGCACGCTGCCCAGACCCTCGGAGCTGAGGAGGAAGGCTTTTTTATCCATCAATTTCCCATCGCCTTTGAGCGCAGAGGCAGCGTAATGAATCTTCTCTGAATCCGCCTTGCCCTTAGGAATGGCGGCTTCCAGTACTTTGTCCGCTGCTGATAGGTAGCGCTCCATGAGGATGGGTGGGATGGAGAGCACATCGCCAATGGTGTCGAAGCCATAGCCCGTGTCGTCCTCCGGGAAATCATTGGAGGGCTTCACATCCACGCCTAGCATGTCGCGCATGGTGTTGTTATATTCCACACGATTCAACCGTCGAATGGTCACGCGGCCGGGGTCTGGCACCGCCGGATCATAAGGATTGAGCACGCGGTCGATGTATTGGGTGATGAGGTCGCGCTCCGCTGGCGTGGGTTGCGTTTTCTTCGGCGGCGGCATCATCCAGTTCTCCACATTGAACTGCACACTAGCCCATTCTTTGTGCGCGCGGAAGATGCTAGGATCATCTTTAAAGGGATCTAAATTGAGGTCGCCTTTCTTGGCTCCATCGCCATGACAATCCCAACAATATTTCTGCAGCAGCGGCTGCACGTCCTTAGCATAGGACGTGGGCGCAGCCTGGGCGGGGGTGAGCAGACTGGCTAGCAGCAGGAGGGTAGGGAGGGGAAAGGCAGCCATGAGAGACGGGCACGCTAGGCACCGTGGGCGGCAGTGACAACATCGTTTCCCCGCCGTATTTGCGCCACCATAAGTAGCCGCCGAGTTCTGC
>JAYVOP010000163.1:0-1712 GCA_043757865.1 Verrucomicrobiales bacterium
TGATGCCCTCCCCCGAATCCTCCGCCCCCAAAGAATCCTTCCACAAAACCGCCCGTCAATTTTGGCGGGTAGTGCAGGCGTTTTTTAAGTCCGAGCGACGCGGGAAGGCCCGAGCCTTGACGTTGCTGCTGCTAGTGCTCTCGGTCGGGTCCGTGGGCATCACGGTGCTAACCAGTTACGCGGGGCGGGATCTCATGACGGCTATCGAGCACAGGGACGGCGGGGTTTACTGGCAGGCCATGCGCTGGTATCTGGCCACGTTCGCCATTGCGGTTTTAGTAGATGTGTTTTTCCGCGTTTCCCAAGACCGCCTTGCCCTACTGTGGCGGGAATGGATGACACAACATTTGATCAAACGGTATTTCAATAATCGTGCCTACTATCGGCTGCGTGGCTCCGCCTCCATTGATAATCCCGACCAGCGGATCAGTGAAGATGTGCGAAATTTTTGTGCAGACTCTTTGAGTTATATCCTCATCACCGTCAATGCGATCATGACGCTCATTGGCTTCCTGGGCGTGCTCTGGAGTATTTCTGGGCAACTTGTGGGAGTGGCGCTGGGCTACGCGGTTTTCGGGACTTACACCTGCTACTTATTGGGACGGAGGCTGGTGCGGCTGCACTATGATCGATATCAAAAAGAGGCGGACCTCCGTTATGGGCTAGTGCGCGTGCGCGACAACGCGGAGTCCATCGCCTTTTACCGTGGCGAGAAACGGGAACACCTCGACCTCATCAAAAGCCTAGCCTCCGTGGTGACGAATCTTCGCACCATCATTATCTGGAATCGAAACTTAGGATTTTTCCGCAATAGCTATAACTACCTAGCGTTGGCGATTCCGATCATGCTGGTAGCGCCCATGTTCATGCGGGGGGAAATTCAGTTTGGCCAAGTTACGCAGAGCGCTGGAGCATTTGCCAGCGTGCTCGGTGCGCTCACTTTAATTAGCAGTAACTTCGAGGGACTCAGTTCCTACCTAGCCGGAGTGCAGCGCGTGGGACTGCTCTGGGATGACCTTGATGATTTCGATGCCGAGGAACTCCGCAGCGCCAATGAGAGCCAGCAACAACTGGATGAAACGAGCGGGCTGGTGCGGCTGGATAAACTCACCGTTATCACCCCCGATCACGCGAAAACCCTGGCGAAGGATCTGACCTTTGAACTGCAAACGAATCAAAGCCTGATCCTCATGGGCACCAGCGGCACGGGCAAGAGCAGCGTGCTACGCACCATCGCAGGCCTGTGGCCCAGTGGCCCTGGCTCCTTGGAGCGGCCCGCGTTACAGCACCTGATGTTTCTCCCCCAGCGTCCGTATATGGTGCCCGGTAGTCTGCGGGATCAGTTACACTACCCATATCCTGATCAAGGCTTGCACGACGACGCGATCTTAGCAGTGCTGGAAAAAGTGAACTTAGCAGACATTCTTGATCGTGTTGATGGCGATCTGGATCGTGTCGTGGATTGGGCGAATATCCTCTCCCTGGGTGAACAACAGCGGGTGGCCTTTGCTCGGCTGTTCCTACGCCAACCAAAATTCGCTTTCCTGGATGAAGCCACCAGCGCGTTAGATGAAGACAATCAAACGCGGCTATATGAGATGATCC
The DNA here is from genome assembly GCA_043757865.1 of Verrucomicrobiales bacterium. Taxonomy (GTDB): domain Bacteria; phylum Verrucomicrobiota; class Verrucomicrobiia; order Verrucomicrobiales; family V1-33; genus JAGNEJ01. The sequence goes on from JAYVOP010000163.1 coordinate 1,606, forward strand.
AGGAATCGAAAATCGGCTTCATCAGCGTGGCGCACCGCACGACGTTGATTGCATTCCATGATCGTATTTTGCGCCTAGGCGTGGCCGGGGCCTGGGACCTTCAGGAG
>JAYVOP010000164.1:0-6190 GCA_043757865.1 Verrucomicrobiales bacterium
CCAGAGCCATCCGTCACTGCCCTGCTAGGCCTCCTTGGCTTGGTTGGACTCCGTCGGAAACGCTAGTTTATTCTTCTGAAAAGGGCACCTCGGCAACGAGGTGCCCTTTTTTAGTTTTATGAAGCGTCCGTGAGCGGTCATGAAACCAAGCAGGATGCCTCCCAGTCACGGGGCTCGGGCGCAGCATCGCTCTACCTTTACCACCAGCCCGCGTCTGTTCTTGAACGCAAATTAGAATGAGCGGGGGGCTGCTTGCAGCCAGGAAAAATCGTGAGCGGGATGGCACCTCGTGTTTTGCTCTGGGGTTAGATGAGGCGGACTGCAAGTCCGCTGGCCCAGAGGTGCCTAGGGACGGTGGCGGGGTGCTAGGGTGATGCGTTTTAGGCGGCGGTGGTCTTCGGGCGAACTCGACTGGATGTCGGCATCTTGCGCGAATAAATTATGCACTAGGCGACGATGAAATGAGTTCAGCGGTCGCAATACTTGCGGATGCCCATGCGCGCGCACTCGGGCGGCCACGGCTTGGACCTCAGAGAGCAGTTCATCTTCGTGCAACTCCCGCACATGAGCTACGTCCACGCGGACTTTCGGGGCCTCAGGGAGCTTCACTTGGAGCAGCCGATTGACCAAATACTGTAAATCTTCTAGCCGCTCCGCTTGGGCACCGATCAAATTTTCCGCCAGTTCCAGGGAGACTTGGAGCACGGGGCCAGCCTCCGCAGCCTCGATTTCGATGGTGGGGGTGTAGCCCAAATGCCCCAGCAGGGTATCGAGGATCTCACGGGCGGTTTCGGCGGCGTTCATAAGGGAGGGGAGGGAGGAGAAATGGTAAGGGCGGGTAGAGGCATCTGCCTGTAAGCACGAATTCTGCCAGGGGAAACTTAAAATTATTTCTGCGGTCATGGCGCTGGAGAGATGCCCGCTAGAGAATGCTTGACCGGGTTCCCTCTCGCATTTCTTTTCCACCCTTCCCCCGCCCCCTAACTCCATGCAAGTTCTTGACCATCCGGTCCACCCTGACAAAGCCTTCCGCTCCGCCGCGCCCGGCTATTGGCCCCACGTGAGTGCCAATGATTGGCATGACTATCACTGGCAGTTGCGGAATCGCATCACCAGCCTAGCCCAACTGGAGCAACATTTAACGCTCTCTGCGGGGGAGCGCGCGGGCGTGCTCCTCACGGCCAATAAGCTGGCCATGGCCATCACGCCGCACTATTTCAATCTAATCGAGGCGGACAATCCTGACTGCCCGATTCGCAAGCAGGTCATCCCCCGCATCGAGGAATCTTACGATGACCCGGCGGAAATGGCGGATCCCTGTGGGGAAGACAGCCACATGCCAGTGCCGGGGCTGGTGCATCGCTATCCTGATCGGGTGCTCTTACTGGTGACAGATCGTTGTGCTAGTTACTGCCGGTATTGCACGCGCAGTCGGGTCGTTAGCGGCGTGGGGGAGCAGGAGCTGCACACGGAATTCGAGGCGGCCTTCCGCTATTTAGAAGAACACTCGGAGGTGCGGGATGTGCTGCTTTCCGGCGGAGATGCGCTGATGCTTTCTAACGGGAAACTGGAGGGCATCCTCAAACGCCTGCGCAGCATTGAGCACATCGAATTCCTGCGCATCGGCAGTCGGGTGCCCATCTTTCTGCCGCAGCGCATCACGCCGGAGCTTTGTCAGATGCTCCAAAAATATCATCCGCTGTGGATGAGTGTCCACGTGAATCATCCGCGGGAACTGACCACGGAAGTAAAAGAAGGCCTGGAGCGACTCGCAAATCATGGCATCCCGTTAGGGAATCAAAGTGTGCTGCTCAATGGCGTGAATGACGATGTGGAAACCATGAAGACGCTGGTGCAGAAGCTGTTGCGCTGCCGGGTGCGTCCGTATTATTTATACCAATGTGATCTGATCAAAGGCTCCTCCCATCTACGCACCAGCGTGGGTAAAGGGCTAGAGATCATCGAAGGTCTGCGTGGCCACACCACGGGCTATGCAGTGCCGCAGTTCGTGATTGATGCTCCCGGCGGCGGGGGAAAAGTGCCGTTGAATCCTGACTACCTGATCCATCGGGATGGAGAGCGCACGCTGGTGCGGAACTACGAGGGCAATATTTACACCTATCCCGAGCCCGATTCTGCTCGCTGATCCATGCTGCGTTCTCGTCTGCTTAGCCTTGTGGTCCTGCTCTGCCTAGCCGGAGTGGTGGGGCTAGGGATGTGGATGGTCCAACGTGTGAGGGATACTAGGAAGCCCGCCGCCCTGGCCGCCGTGGCTCCGCCGAAAACGGATTTTCTCATGCTCCCACTCCCCCGCCCCGAGCCCGCTGCCGAGGTGCCAGCACCCATGCCTGAGGCGGATCCCAGCGCCCCGCACACGCCAGCTGCCGCGCTCCAACAAGTCAGCTTTTCCCTGGAAGGTTTCCGCAAATCACTTGGAAGCAATCCCGTGGGCTCCAATGCGGAGATCGTCCGCAGCCTGTTAGGAGACAATGAGAAAAACCTCGCTACGGGACTGCCTGCGGGGTCGCAACAAAATGCGGCGGGTGAGTTGCTAGACTTCTGGGGCACGCCGTATTTTTTTCACCAACAATCCGCCACGGAAATGACGATCCGCTCCGCTGGCCCAGACCGGAAGCTCTACACAGACGATGATCTGGAAATGAAATAACCCCACCGCGCTCATGCTCAAAGTCTATACCTACGCTGCTTGCTCCACCTGCCGAGACGCCACCCAGTGGCTGCGCGCCCAGCACATTCCTTTCACGGAACTCCCCATTCGCATCACTCCACCCAGCATCCCGGAACTCCAAGCCATGCTCGATGCCAAGGCTGGCAAACTGACCGCCATCTGCAATACCTCCGGCATGGACTACCGCGCCCTGGGTCTCAAGGACAAGCTCCCAAGCATGAGCCTGGCCGCTAGCCTGGAGCTGCTCAGCACGCACGGAAACCTCGTCAAACGCCCCTTCGTCATCGACATGGACCGCGGCCTCTTCCTCGTCGGCTTCAAACCCGCCGACTGGCAACGCGCGCTAGCGGACACCCCAAAGTAGAACCGCCCGCTGGGCAGATCTCACGGTTTGGAAAAGCCTCGGTCGATGAGCCATTCCAGTCCGCGGTTGATCCAGCCATCTACGGGGGTGGGTTTCTCCTTCTCCGGGCGCAGGCCGAAGCCGTGTCCGCCGCTGGCATACAGGTGGAGTTCCACTGGCACGTGGGCTTTTTTGTAGAGGAGATAGACATTGGCTAGTCCCTCTGCGATGTCCTCCCGATCATTGGCGGAGGCTGCCAAGAACGTGGGCGGCTGGCCTGCCGCAGGGGCCATGCGCTGGCTGCGCCCAGGGTAGATCAGCATCTGGAAATCTGGGCGGCTGCTCAGATGTTCGATGGGATCGGGGCTTTCCGCATGGCCAGCGTCGGAGGTTTGGGTGGCCATATAGTAGAGTTCTCCACCGGCGGAGAATCCCATGACGCCCAGAGCGGCGGGGCTCACTTTCCATTCACTAGCCCGGCTGCGCACGAGGCGCAGGGCGCGTTGGAGATCTGGCACGGCGTGGCCATCTACGGTGTAGGGAGAGTTAGGTTCGGAGGCGAGGCGGTTTTTCAAGACGAAGGCAGTGATCCCGTGATCGGCTAGCCAGTGGGCTACATTGTCTCCCTCGTGCGTGATGCACAGGTTCTTATGCCCGCCGCCGGGCACGACGATGACGGCGGCTCCAGTGGCTTTCTCCGCCGGGGCGAGAAAGGGCGTGATGCTAGGGAAATGGATGTTGGTGATCTTCCGCTCTCCGTTGCTGGCGGTTTCCACCACCTCTGCGGAGGTGTGGCCCTCAGAGCCCGGTGCGCCCTGCGGCCAGAGCTTGATTTCTTGTGCGGACAGGGTGGTGGCAAGAGCGAGGCTAAGCAGTAAATATGGGTGCATGGTCCGACAGGCTAACGGGACCGCTGGGGGGAATCAAGAAGATCGACGCTGCCACCAGCGACGCACTTGCGGAGCCGCCACCGTGGCGGGCGCGGGCGCTGCGCTGAGCAGGGCGTGCCAGGCGGCCGCATCCGTGGCTGGCGGAAATGCGCGAGTGCCGCTCAGCCAGCCGTGGGACTCCGCAGCGTCTAGCATCTGCTGGCTCTCGGGGACCGGGCGTGGGCCTAGCAGGAGTTGCTGCGCAGTGAGGAGCTGGATGGCGGGCAGCGGACAGAGCGTGGGCAGGGACTGGAAAGCCGGGATCTCCTCCAGGGAAAAAGTGGCGATCTGGGTGCAGAGGCGCGTGATGCGGCGGTGCAGATTACGCAGCGTCTTTTCATCTAAGTTAGGATTCAGACTGGCCTTGGCCATGATGCGCGCATCGCTATGGATTTTCTGCACCTGATGCTGGGCGGCCACTGTGTGGATCATGGAGGTGGGCACCACGCGGTAACTACAAGCGGGCACCAGATCAGCGGCAAATTTCCATCGGGCCGCCAGCCGTAGCCAGACATCGTAGTCCTCGTAAATCAGCGTTTCATCAAAGGAGCCCACCGCCACCAACGCCTCCCGCCGCACCAGCGTTCCCGGCACGGGGATAAATGGCCCCCGCAGCAGCTCCAGCAGCACGTCCCCCTCCGGCAACGTAGAAAACTGCCGATGTATCTGGATAAAGGACGCGGGCTCCAGCGGCACCCCCTGCGGATCGATCCGCACCGCATCCGCATAGGCCACGGCAAACTCCGGGCCCCGCGCTTCTAGCAGGTCCACCTGACGCGCGGTCTTTTCGGGAAACCACACATCATCCGTCGAAATGATCCCCACATACCGCCCGGTGGCCGCTGCCAGCAGCTTATTCCCATTCACACAAATCCCCCGTGGCTCCTGCTCTAGCAACAACCGCACGGGGCGTGCGCACCGCCGCGCCCACGCCTCGATCAACTGGGCGGAGCCATCCGTAGAGGCATTATCCAGAATGATGATTTCCACTTCCGGCCACGTCTGCGCAGCCACTGCGTCCAGACATTCCTGGAGGTAAGCCGCGTGGTTATAACACAAGACCAGCAGGGAAACGAGCGGGGCGGCAGACGGATCACGCAGGACCGGGCTCACAAGCTAAGCGGGCAAAGGGAGAAACCGCTCATAGCGGGGCCGCACCTTCCGGTATGCCTCCGCCGTGTTCATGAAATGGAACTCATGATCATTCGACCCCACCACCTCCGCTCCTAACTTCGGATGGAAACGTAGCGAACTCAGATTCCCCCGCTGCACCTCGAAATGCGTCGTCTCATAGCCATTTTTTAAAAACATGATGTCATACATCAGCAGGATGGATTCCAAGGCCGCCGTGCGTTCCGCCCCTGGAGCCACCACCCAACTCCCCAGCCCAAAGTCCCGATCCTTCAGATCCAGAATGCGGAAGGCCCCCACGATCTGTTGATCCTCCGTGCGACAAACGGCCGAGTAGATCTCCTGCCCCAGCCGCTCCCGCTCCTGGTAAGCCTGCAACCACGCCTGTTGCGCCCCCACATCCGAGGAAGTGGGAGCCAGACATCCGCGGCACCGGGGATTGGTGCGCAGACGGATCAGATCCTCCGCATCCGCCGGGGTGACGGGACGCAGAAAGATCGCTTTTCCTTGAAGTGCGAGGCGCATAATTTGCATTTAACTTAATGTATCGGTATTAAAAATCCACCTAAATATTCGGTTTATTTTAAAATTAATGCATCTTTAAATGTTTTCCATCCTGCGTTGCTGAAAGCAGGGATGGAAATTCGCAAAAATGGGGTGCACCCCACCCGAATGACCCTCAAAAACGGGCGGATTACGACCGTGGCTGAATGACTCCAGCTCCATTTTTCGGATCAGAGGGACGCATTCTAGCGGCTTGGGGATGCTTCTTCTAGAGCTGGGGATGCTTCTTCTAGAGCTGGGGATGCCTCTTCTAGAGCTGGGGATGTCTCTTCTAGAGCTGGGGATCGGTCCCCAGGAGCGGAATTGGGGCTAGGGGGTGGAGGCGGACCGCCGCCCCACTGCTTGACGCTCTGCGGAAACGATGCGAAGCCCCTGGCCCATGACCTCCCCTCTCATTCCCACGGAACACACCGATGCCATCAACGCCCAGATCCTAGCCGTCTCCGAAGACCTCGTCGGAGGCTTCCAGGAGTGGCCCTTTCAGGCGATCTCTGAAAAGTGCGGGCAGCCGCTGGAGATCGTGCTGGAACGCAT
>JAYVOP010000165.1:0-6183 GCA_043757865.1 Verrucomicrobiales bacterium
GCAGAGACCAGACGATTACCTAACACCAGCCATTTCCAGATCCCTGGCACCGTGGCAGAGGGCATGATGATCTTGCTAGAGAAGCAGGGAATCATCGTCAGTGCGGGCAGCGCCTGCCACACCGGGGCCCTGCATCCCAGCCACGTCTTAGCGGCCATGGGCTTAGATGCCACGGCGGCCCGGGCCAGCTTGCGGGTGTCGTTTGGGAGGCAAAATACGCCACAAGAAATGTCGCTAGCCGTGACTGCACTGACCGCTGCCGCGCACAAAATGCGCGGCCTCTGGTAGCCCCGTTAGTCCGATTGCGTTTACCTGATTTATCCTTGGCTTGCGGAGCGCAGCGGATTAGGGAAGGCGGCATGTCCCCCCCCTCCATTCTGCTCGTGCTCTGCTTCCTACTAACCGCTTGTGGCCCTGCTGCGCCACCGTCGCGAGTGCCAGCGGCGGGTCCATTGACGATCCAGCAAGTGGCCGTGCTAGCGGATGGCGATCATCTGCGCATCCAGGTGACGGTGCTCTTTAAAAATCCCACCGCAGAGGAGGTGCGGTTGACCGCAGAGGAGGTGCCGTTGCTGAGCGCGGGGGAGATCATTCCGGCTTATACGAAGCCCTTTGCAGACTATCCCACAGTGCCCGCCGGGGGCAGCATCGTGACGTCCCTAACCTATTGGGCGGAGACGCGTCAAGTGGCCGGGCCGCTGCGGCTGAAGTATGGTCCGCAGGTGCTGCCCTTGAAGAGCGCGGCGGAATTCAAGAGCGCGCAGTTGCCAGCGAATCAATCCGTGATTGTCTCCGGGCTCGATTGGAAACTTCCCTAACCACCCCTTTCCCCCAGCCACCCTCTATGTCTCACTCAGCTCAGCCCCTCACCATTGGCATCGACATGGGCGGCACGTCCGTGAAACTCGGCGTCTGCCGGGGCGCGGAATTGCTCTTCCATGCGGACCCGATTGATACCCAGAACTTTACCACCGCCGCGGATCTATTAGCGGTGATGAGTGCCGCAGTGATGAAGCTGAAGTCAGCCTGCCCAGAGGTCCAGGCGGTGGGCGTGGGCGTGCCGGGCTTTACCAATGTGCATACCGGCATGGTCTATCACCTAACCAACGTGCAAGGCTGGGATAACGTCTTGCTCAATGAGATCATGACCCACGCCACGGGCATCCCCACCTTTGCCGAAAATGATGCGAACAGCATGGCTTACGCCGAGTTCAAACATGGCGCTGGCATGGGCGCCACGAATATGATCGGCGTCACGTTAGGCACGGGCGTAGGCGGCGGCTTAATCATCAATGGAGAACTCTTCCGAGGCTCCACATGTGGCGCGGGAGAGATCGGGCAAATGAGCCTGGACTACGCGGGCAAGCCCGGAGCTTACGGCAATACTGGCGCACTGGAGGAATATGTGGGAAACCGGGAAATGGCCGCCCGGGCCGTGGTCTTATATGCGGCCGCAGGCCAACCCAAAACAATGGACCACTGCACTCCCAAACTCCTCGGAGAGGCCGCCACGCACCAAGACCCGGTGGCCTTGCAAGTCTGGGATGAATTCACCACCCAATTGGCCTCCTCCCTGGCCAACTGCTGCTGGTTAGTGAATCCCGATACCATCGTCATCGGCGGCGGCATCGCCCGGGCGGGAGCCCTCCTCTTCGAGCCTCTAGAGCGGAAACTCCGCGCGCAACTGCACCACATTTTCCGCATGAACCTCAAGATCGTGCCCGCCCATTTTGGCAATGAAGCTGGCATCATTGGCAGTGCCGCCGTAGCGCGCGAGCGCCTGAGTGAGTCAGGGGAGCCCTCCCAAAAGTAGGACAAGCTGGGCGCTCGCCCGGGGTGTTAGGCGTGGCATCGCCTTTCCATTTCAGGACGGGGTCCGCATCGGCTGCATCTCGGCCGCCTTGGAAGCCGTGGATCACGCCGTAGTTAGAGCCTGTGCGGCTGTTCTGAACGGGATAGCCGGGGACGATCACGGTCAGACTTTAGCCTATGTTGACGAGCAAGTTGGGGTTACGGGCTTCGCCTAGCTGCTTTAGGATGTTGACGCTAGCTAGGTTAGCGTAGCGGATGAAGACGCCTCAAATGCGACGCATCTCGCGAATTATACCCGTATAAACGAAGCCGTCCCATCACCGTAGCACGAAGATCCTATGGCGGTAATGGTAAGCACCAAAGAACCGCGCAATCCCTAGGAAGGTCCGCTTTTCTCCGTTTAACATAAGGTAAGCCCAGATAATCGTGCAGCAGTTGCGGGCGGGCGGGGAGGAAGGCCTCGTCACGATGATTGGCGCTCAGTCCATTGCCCAAGTAGTCTGCCACGATCTCCTCCACGTAGAGGCACTGGAGGCGACGATTACCGAAACAAGCGATGTTCCAAGCGTCGTCTGGCCAGGATAGGCAGCGCAGTTTAAAACTCCCCACGAGCCGGAAGATCCACGTCCGTAGAGCAGTCCCTGCTGGCAGGGTATCTTTCCGGAAGCGCTCCACCTTCCAGGCCCCACTATAGCGGCAGGCCAGATCCTGCATGTAAACGTCTCCATAGATCAGCGCCCGCGCCCCGCGTGGAGCGTACCGCAGCAGCCGCGCCAGAGCCCCCGGGCGCAACGTGTCCCCAGCGCCCAGAATCAGAATGAACCGCCCGCGCGCTAGACTCAGCCCACGATTCAGCGCATCATAGACGCCGCTATCCCGGGTATAATATCCAAGCGGATCAGAGGAGAGGCATAGCTCTAAATCACCGCCGCAGTACCATCCTTGGAGCAGCCATTACAAATCATTAGCTCCCAGTTTCACATCCGTTTCTACTAACACGTAATCGAGGGAGGCCTCCACCGAGGAGGCGGCATTCAGCGTGGCCATGAGAATAGTAGGGCCGAGCCGGAAAGGCGCGCTGATAAAGCTGCTGAAGACGCGGAGCATGCCCACCGTTAGACTAGCCCACTGCGCTTTTCAGCCAGCACGGTTTCTAGGTATTTCCGGTAGTCCGGGTTGCGATGCCCAGCGATGGCCGCCTCCAGGCCGCACTCATCAATAAAGCCTTTATTAAAGGCCACCTCTTCTAAACAAGCGACCTTCAAACTTTGCTGACGCTCCACCGTGGCAATGTAGTTCCCCGCTTCCAACATGCTAGCCGGAGTCCCTGTGTCTAGCCAAGCGATGCCCCGTCCCAGCAGCCGCACCTGGAGAGAGCCATCGTGCAGGTAACTGTTATTGAGATCCGTGATTTCCAGTTCCCCACGAGGGGAAGGCTGCTGGGCCTTCACACGCTCCACCACCGTCTCATCATAGACATAGAGGCCGGGCACGGCATAGCTGCTCTTGGGCTTCAGCGGCTTTTCTTCAATGCTCAGCACCCTGCGGTGGGCATCGAACTCCACCACGCCAAAGCGCTCCGGGTCCCGCACATGATAGCCAAATACACACGCGCCCTTTTCCAGCGCCAGAGCGGCCCGGAAGAAATCCAGTTTCCCATAGAAAATATTGTCCCCCAAGATCAGCGTGGCACCCGCCTCACCAATAAAAGATTCCCCCACCAAGAACGCCTGCGCGATGCCCTTCGGCTCTGGCTGCACACGATACTCTAGCCGGATCCCCAGATCCCGCCCATCGCCTAACAACGCCTCAAACATCGGCAGATCCTTGGGCGTGGAAATGATGAGGATCTCCCGGATGCCACCCAGCATCAGCGTGGAGAGCGGGTAGTAGATCATGGGCTTATCGTAGATGGGCAGCAGTTGCTTACAAGCAATGCGTGTCAGAGGATCGAGCCGCGTGCCCGCGCCTCCAGCCAGGATGATGCCTTTCGTATTCATGGGGTAAATGTGGGGTGAATAAAAATTTAGCCTGCCTCTGCCCTGGATCACGGCCTTGCGCTAGGGAAAATTATCTCTGGAGCATCTAGCCCGCGCTTCATTTCACTTCAAAACTCTCTACGGTTGACACCACCCCCGCCACGCCTAGCATCAACTCAGTTCGCACTAGCACCCAGAACAAACATGGCGGGGTAGCAAAGTGGTAATGCACTGGTCTGCAAAACCGGTATGCGCGGGTTCGATTCCCGCCCCCGCCTCCACCTTACCCATGGCTGATTCCAGCGTTTAAATTATGCTAGTCACAACATAGCCCGCCAAGTCAGAGAGGTTTCTAAAGTAGGTGAAGCCCTCTGATCCGTGCCGAAAATTGGCTGAAATGTCACCTTTTGGCGCTACTCCGCTTTGGGACTCTGGCGAGAGACCGCTAGGCGGGCGCACGCGAAACTAGTAAAAACAGGTATTCCTGCAGGCGTTGCGGAGCTGAGGCACAGACGCCCCGCTATTTCAGCTCTCTAGATTTCAGACTGTCGGACTCCGCCAGCGCTCTCAAACGAAAGTCCGGGGTGAATTTCTTCGAGAACTCTTGATCCCTCAGCCGCTTTTCTTCGGCTGGGATAGTCTTTGTTCTCACGACTCCATTCTGCGGGTCGTAACGGTATTGCGCCGCTTCCCCCGGTTTCAGTCCCTCTAGTAGATTCTTTGTCATTTCCTGCACCATCGACTGTATCGTCTTTATTTCCATCGCTTTTTTTCAAATTGAACTCGGGGCCGTCCAACGCATCTTCGCCAAAGATACGCGCATCGCCCGCTAGGCATCATCGAGCGGAACTCAGGGTAAAAGAGGGCATTTCCGCCTAATCCTTGCAGAAATACTGCTTTTCCTGCTTTGCGGCTACCCTCTGGGCGTCCGGCGTGCCGGATGGGGTGAGGTGTAAATTCATGGGGGATGCGCCGGGAGCGCGGTAGAATCGCGCCTGCCTTCACTGTGCAGCCCTTGACCGAGAGAAATTCGAGTTTTCTCGACCAATGCGCCCTCGAGAGCTTTTGCTCCGGGGGCGTATTGCGTTATCAACGAACACTGATCTTTCACACTCCCGTCTTCGGTGACAACGAGATGGGTGCCTTCTCAGTAGTTTCGGAAATATAAAGTCTCGGAACCGTCCGTGGTGAACACGTGCCTGCGATACCAGTAGTAGGAGCCCCCACAATGGGTTGCCGCGTGCTGCTATCGCTTGGCGGTCCAGTAGATACATGAGCTTGAGGAGCTTGAGGAGCTTTAGCTTCTCTAGCTCACCCCGTCTCTGCTAATGATCCGGTAAGCCACTTTCGTGGCTTTATGTTCGTCCAGTTGAAATTCATGACGGCTAGAAACTCGCTGAAATGCCCCTGCCTGCAAGGAGCAAAATCACCGTGCCCCGCCCCCAAGGCAGGGCTTACGTATGAGCAGGGCAAATAATCGTGATTAAAATATCCCAAGCCTAACACTTATACTATTTTCATAATGAGGATAAGCCAGGATGGCTCATTCCCCCTTACTCACTAACACCACCTTACTTGCTAACACCACTGCTGCTCCAGAACTCTCTGCACCGCTCTCAATCCCTCCCGCGCCCCGGCTGCCGCCACCGGGGGCGGTGGTCATCGCGAGTTTGCTGGAGCAATTCAAATCCATCCCAGACGTGCGCGATCAGCCGCTTGTGGACCATCCGTTGCTTGATGTCCTGCTCTGCACGCTTTTCGCCATGATGTCGGACTGCGCGGATTACACGGATCTGGGGATATGGGGATCTTCGCCCAGACGCAGCTCGCGTGGTTGCGCGGGCCTCTTGGCGAGCCTGGAGTTGAAGGGCGCGCTGGTCACCCTCGATGCCATGGCGGGGCCTCCAGCGATCGCCCAACAGCTCTGCGAGGCCGGGGCGGACTACATTTTAGCGCTCAAAGCCAATGAGAAGGAAACTTTAACCACGGTGAGCGCTCATTTCCTCGCCCTGAGCGGGCCACTCCAGGCGCCCCCCCACGGACCTGGACCCATCCACCACGCTGCATCCGCCGGAGACCCTGCCGTGCGTGTGGACGGGCGCGTGCGAGGTGCTCGTCACGGAGGAAATGAATCGCGGACGTTATGAAGAGCGCACCGTGATCGCCACCGCAGTGGGGGCCTGGTGTCCCAAATCCTTCCTCTGGTATGGCGTGGAGAGTGTGATCTGTGTGGTGCGGCGGACGATGCTGCCACGGCACGCTCAGGATGGCCCAAAGTTTGCAGGGCATTACTACCTCAGCAGCTACCCGCCAGTGGCGGCGTTGGTGGGGCCGCCGATCCGCCGCGCGCATTGGAGCGTGGAGAACGAGTGCCACCGCACGCTGGATGTGA
>JAYVOP010000166.1:0-23310 GCA_043757865.1 Verrucomicrobiales bacterium
TATTTGCTGGTGGTGCGCAGGGTGAAGGGTGCGAGCGGATCGGCATTACCATTCTGATAATTGTTGGCATCCAAGAAGGCGTTCATGCGCACGGAGTTCTTAGTGTATTTCTGGATCAACTCACTGAGGTAGAAGTTCAGATAGCGGCGGAAGATCGGCGTGCTGGTGACGTTCGTCCAGCCGAGCCCGCCGGCAGTGCCAGGGATGGCCATGCTGGTGTAGCCAGTCTGGAATCCAAGGTCGCTATCCCAATGGTGAAACTCAAATTTCCCATCCGTGGGGCGACGAAAGAAATAGCCGTTCTTCCCTCGGTTAGCGGTGAAATTATCCCAGTCGCCAATGTAGCCACGCACTGCGGCATAGAGCGCAGCGCGTTTGATGTCTAACATGCGGTCGATCTGCTCCGTCCACACGGGTTGGAGGTTCGCAGGGATGGAGGTGTAGGGGCTATTACCGTTGAAGGCCTTCTTAATAAAGGCGCTGAGCGCTCCGTAGTCGTAGCGGTCTTCAGGGAAGCGCACGGGGAAATTACCATGGAAGAAGATGGGACTCTCGTCGTTAGGGAAAGCCGCGGTGCTGTTATTCCAGTCCAGCAAGGAGAAGCGCCCGGTCAGACCGTCTGCGCTGATGCGGTCATCCATGTTGTTGGTGTCATACATGAACCACGCATCGTCGATCTCAAAGAGTTCGCCTTCGGACGAACCGTTATCGTAAGCGCGATCAAAGAAGCCACTGTCTGTCTGCTCTTGGTCATCGCCCAGGCGAGGGTTATCCGCATTGACGATCTGCTGCACGAACTCCGAGTCCGGCACGGGATAGCCCAGTAAATAAAGCAGGTAGCGCACGGTGCGATTGTTGAAACGGGACGGCCCGGTGTTGCCGTTGGTGGCATCATTATCAATGCCCGTTTTACTGCGGCCCCGGAAGACGTTGTCGCCCGGTGGTTTCCAGCGTGCGCGGTCGAGAATATTGGAGGCGGTGCGCGTCCACGGACTGCCGCCGCGGCGGAGTTCGGCATTATAGAGCACGTCTTTTTCATTGATAATGATGGTGCTATTCCAGCCGTAGTTGGACATCCGTGGATGATCCCAATCAAACGTAGTGGAGAAGCCGATGCTGGGCGTGAGCGCATTGCGCGCTTGGAGCGAGAGCACATAGCGATGGGTCAGAATCCCCGGCGTGCCGCTGGGTGGAGTGTTATCCACGATCCATAAGCCGGGCCGCGTGGCTCCGCTGCGCGGGCATTCGTTGATCTGGCCGTTGGTAGCCGTCGCGCGGATGTAGAATTGGGTAATCGTAGAATCCGCCCGGGCTGCCACGGTGGCGGAATAGATGCCATCGCCTGCGACTGCATCGCCACCCGTGCCAGCGTCGTTCATGGCGGTGGTATTCCAGGTGCCAGAGCCTGTGATATTGTCGATCCGCTCTATTAAAGAAACGCTGGTGAGAGCGGTGGCAGACGTCACCCGAGCCGTGACCACGACTGGCTGAGTGGAGAGGGGAACGACCGGAAAATGCGTCATGTTATCCACGGTGGGAGCCGCTGCGGCAATGACCTTGGAATTCACTGCGCCCGGCGTGCCGAGGTTATTGGGAATGGGGAAACGGAACAATTTCCCGAAACTGCGATCCCACGTCTGCGCCACCATCAGCGGCGTGCCCGCCAGCCAGCGGGCATCGAAGGTCAGCGTCAGGGTGTCGTTAGGAATGATGCCGATCACGTCCGCCTCCGCCTTGTTGGCCTTCGTATCTCCCGTGCCCACGCTCAGCAAATGGAAGCCTGCGGCATCCGTATCACTCAGACAATGCGTGCCCGTGCAGAGCCAACCAGAGACCGCTGTGCCGGTGCCATGGCTGGTGGCATCGCCCCCGGCAAACTGGTTCGTCGTCGGTGCGGAGGACGTGGTGAGCTTCAAATTTTTCAAGAGCACATGGCCATCACCAGCTAAATTTAACAAGAACTCCCGCGTGGCCGTCAGCACATTCGGCTGCCCGCGCAGCTCCTTGTAGATGCCGGAGAACGAGTAACTTTGCATCGTGGTCTTGTTGGATTCATCGCTGGCGCGCCAGGAGGAAGGCTTGCTGTTGTCCATGTCCGGATGGATCAACTCCAAGCTGCTTCCCGCCCCGGAGGCTGCATCCGGCCATTGGCCGCCGCTGTTATAGTCCACCAAATCTGCCAGATTTCCCCGCTCATCTTCCAGCCGCAGGAGTTCTCCGCCGTCTTTCAGCGTGCCGCTAAATGGGCCATACAGATTGGCGATGGCCCCATAGTTAGCGGTCATGTAAGTCGGGTTCTTGGCTAACACGAGATACTGCCCAGCACCCAGCGTGGCCGTGGGCGGGAAGTCAAAGCCCACCCCATCCACCATCCGCCAACCGGCTAGGCTCACGGTGCTGCCACTCTTATTTATCAACTCTAGGAACTCTCCATCCGCATGATTGCTCGGCGGGGCGGCCATGATTTCATTGATGACGATCTCCGCATGGATCGAAGGCACATTGGCCGCGCCTAACGTGCCTGCTGCGGTGTGATACCATTCATTTCCCGTCAGGGGAAAACGTTGCATGGACGGGTAGCCGATCGTTTCCGAGATGGCTGCGGACTCGACCACGTTGTTCAGCGCATCGGTGAAATAGAGCACCAACGCATTGGAACTATCTGGTGTGAAATCCACCGTCAGCGTGGCGAAGCCGCCTCCGGCAAAGGATGCAGATAATGCTACCTTGTTAGAGAAATCCGGTTTAGAAGAAATAAACAGTCCCGCGCCCGAGGCGGTCGTGCTGCCAGTGTTCGCGATTTCCACCGTGTCCACATGATGTGTGGCGGAGAAACGCGCCTCGCTTAAATGTAGGGTGACATTGCCCCCCGCGCTGGTGTTAGGGCTGCCGGGGGACGGCTGGCTGAAGAGATACCAGTTTGCAGAACCCGCAGGCTTGCGTCCTAACGAGCGACCATCCACGGCCATGGCCTTGCTGATGGCGCTGTGTTTCGTGGTGCCGTTAGGCTCGGTAAGATACACCGTGGTCTGCGAGCCAATCGGCAGGCTGGATTCTGCATAGCCAACGGTGGCAAAGCCGAACGCAGGCACGATCAAGGAAGTGGTGATCTGATATTTCGTGAGGTTTGTCGCCAGCTCAGAAAGGTAATAGCCATTGAGATCGATGGCGGCTGCCGTGGGATTATAAAACTCCACAAAGCCATTACCCGTGGTGCCGGGCTTCACTTCGTTAATCAGCACCCCAGGTTGATCTGGCTGGGTGATCTTCATGCGCAGCGCTAACACGTGATCGGAGCTAGTGCCATTTACTTGGTGGACTTCGGCGGCCAGCGTATTCGTGCCTGCGAGGAGGAGGCCATTTAAACTCGTGTTGCCACCAATCATCGCGTTGGTCTCAAAAGCCGCATCCGTGGCGGAGGCTCCGATGGATGTGTGCGTGGGAACGGCATCTGCTACCCGCACGCGGCCAATTTCGGTGCCATTTAAATAGAGGACCACGCCATCGTCGATATAGCCATCAATGGCAAACGAGTTCCCTGCGAGGGATCCTGACCAGTTCACCGTGGTGCGGAAATAGTAACTAAGGAGATTCGTGGTCTGGGCTACCGCCGTGCGGATGCCGGGGAAGGGCGCGCCTGCGTCTTCCCTGCCAATCGGTGCGTAGCCTTCTGCGCCCCAGTTGGCATCATAGACGAAGCCCGGTTCCGGTTGATTCCAGTTAGCGGCTGGGGCCGCCACTTTATTATACCAACGCCATTTCGTATCGCCAGGATTAGCCGCCACGGGCACGTTAGCGCCCACGCCCCCAACACCCGAAGTGCCGTTGAAATCTGTGAAATTGGTCGTCGGCCCGACTGCAATGACGGGATTCAAGGCGGACTCTTCTGCGCTCGGAAATTCCTGCACCCCCGGACTGCCGCCTAGCAGCAGGCTCGCTTTCCAGTTCCTCCAATCATCAATGCCCCGGTCCTCGCTCACCGGCACCAGCGAATGCCCCGTGCCATCCGGCACCACGGACCATTTCCCACTGTCGCTGTAAGTTAGATCACAGATTTTCGCCTGGACGGCATCCTTCAGGGAAATGGTGTCCCCACCATTTCCTAACGCGCCCACCCACGGCCCATAAATCCGCACGCTGGCCGGGATGCTAGGATACGCCGCGCGCGTGGCGGCCTCCGTGCCAGAGCTGAGGAGGAGTCGCTCATACTCTTTCAAAAAATGAGCCGTGGTGGCCGAGGGATTGAAGTCTGGAAACGTAAATGTCACACCACCCGTGAGCGTCCATTTGGCAATGTCCAAGCGATTGGAGGTGAGATTCGTGACCTCAATGAACTCTGGCTTGGTGCCGATGGGGTGATACATTACCTCACTAAAAATCACCTCTTCAGCAGAGAGATGGGCACAGGCACACAGTAACGTGAGGCCAAGGAAGCGGCAGAATTTAGACATGAGGAAGAGGAGTTAGGGGATTACCCATGCAGACTGGCAGGAAAGTGTGCGGAAGGACAAGAAATTTGTTTGTCAGAATGCGCTCCCCATGGCGAGGGTGGGTGTTTTGGCAGGCGTTGTCAGAGAGGCCTCGGCGGTCCGTTTCAAAAAAAGGAAATTTCTCTTGCGCAGCGGAGGGAGGTGTCTAGATTCCGCCTCCCTTCCCGCCCCGTTTTGAGCCTAATTTTTCCTCAAAATAATGCTCTCAGCACGATGGACTCCCTGCTCCGGCAAGCCCGCTAAACCCAAGTAAAACCAAGGATTCAGCGCATTTACCAGAGCTTTTATGTCCTCTCGCTGGAACTGCTAGAAGTCTGTTTCTGGCCTACTCTTTTCAATCTCATTTTGTTTCCCTCCATTTCATCACCTGCACGTTTCCTCCGCTCGGCCCTAGCCGCAGTGGTGGGTTTGGTGTGTCTGGGAATAGGCGCGGTTAGCCGTCTCCACGCGGAAGATGAAACTCCGATCGAAAAGCCCACCAAGGATCTGGAAAAGCAGGAGCAGTCGCTCACCGGAGCCGCCGCCGTGGCCAAACTCAAGGAACTGCAAGCGCAAGTGGAACTCCTCCAGGCGAAGGCCCAAAACCTGAGCGTTTCCCTGGCCCAAGCCAATGCGGAGGCCGTCACCCAGAAGGATGGCTACTCCCGGATGCGCCTAGAAATGGAAGCGTTAGGCGTGGCCGCGTTGAAAGGCGATGAGCGCTCGCTGCAAACTCGGCTGCTGGATGCCGTCAATGATTTCCGCGTGTCTGAGCAAGGCAAGCAGGCCCTCGCAGAACAACTGGTGCAACTCTCCGAGGCTGCTCTCGGCTATTTAAAGTCTAGCGATGCCGCCAACCGCGCCCGCCTGGAAAACGCCTTGGCTCAAGGCAACGGAGCCCTGCGCAAGAATCTGGATACGAACGTCCCCACGCCGCTCAACCTAGCCGAGGCCAAGGTCGTGAGCTTTAAAAATGATCTCGGCCTAGCGGTGATCAACGCTGGCAGACAGAGCGGCCTCCGCCTGGGGATGCCTATTAAATTTATTCGCAAAGATCGCCCCGTCGCTGATGGCGTGATCGTTGACTGCCGCGACCAAATCACCGGAATCCTCGTCACCACTCCCGAAGCCGCCACGGACTCGGTAGGCGTGGGCGATGCCATTAAGATTGAACCAAACAAATAAGCCCCCCCGAGCCCCCACCATGGAAGTTACTGCCATCTCTAAATACGTGCGACTCTCTGCGATGAAAGCGCGTGACGTCTCCAAAGAAATCCAAGGCCTGCCCGTCAGCGAAGCCTTGACGATCCTCAGCTTCACGCCCCGGAAAGCCGCCCGCCTCATCAGCAAGACCTTGAAGAGCGCGATTGCAAACGCCGAGCATAATTACCAACTGGATGCGGACTCCCTCATGATTAAAGAAGCCGTGGCCCTGATGGGACCAGCCTTCGAGCGCATGAAGCCGATGGCCCGTGGTTCCGCTGGCGTCATCCGCAAGCCCACCACTCACCTTAAAATTGTCCTCACGGATGGCAACGAATCCACCAACGCCCCGGACAAAAGCAAGAATGCCAAAGCCCACGCGAACGCCAAAGCAGCTAAAGCCGCCAAGGCCGCTGCTCCCGTAGCCGCCGCCCCTGCCAAGAAAGCCGCCGCCAAAAAGGCTCCTGCCACTAAGAAAGCCGCCGCCAAAAAAGCTGCTCCTAACAAGGCTGAATAACTCTCTCCACCCCTCACTTCTCACCGAACCTTTCCTAACTTATGGGTCAAAAAGTAAATCCAATCGGCTTCCGTCTCGCAGTCAACAAAGACTGGCGCTCCAAATGGTATGCCAGCCGCCAAGACTTCCCTGGCTTCCTCCACGCCGACCTCAAAATCCGGAACTATCTAAAGAGCAAGCTCATGATGGCTGCCGTCTCCAAGATCGTCATCGAACGCGCTTGGAATAGTGTGCGCGTCACGCTCTTCACCGCCCGTCCCGGCTTGGTGATTGGCCGTAAGGGCTCGGAAATCGAGAAGATGAACCAAGAGATTTCGGACATGACTGGCGGCAAGCAAGTCAAGATCGACATCTTTGAAATCAAGAGCGCTGAACTCGACGCCCAACTCATTTGCGAAAACGTGGCCACCCAACTCGAACGCCGGATCTCCTTCCGCCGCGCCATGAAGCGCAGCGTGCAGATCGCCATGGAATTTGGTGCCCTCGGCATTCGGATTCGCTGTGCAGGCCGTCTCGGCGGTGCGGACATCGCCCGTGCTGAATGGTATAAAGAAGGCAAAGTGCCGCTGCAAACGCTCCGCACGCCCATCGACTACGGCTTCGCTGAAGCCCACACTGTTTATGGCATCATTGGTATCAAATGCTGGGTGAACAAGAAAGACCTCACTCCAGAAGAAGAAGCCAACAACGCCCGCACTCAACAAAACAACCGCAACAACCGTGGCCCTCGTCGTGAAGGTGGCGGTCCTGGTGGTGACCGTCGTGGTGGTGGGGGAGACAATCGTGGCCCGCGTCGCGATGCCGCACCCGCCCCTGCCGAAGAAGCCGCAGCCGCTCCGGTCGCAGACGTCGTCGTTGCTGAATAACATTTTTTAAAATTTACCCTAACCTAGGATCCCACACACATGGCCCTCCTCCCTAAACGAACCAAATACCGTAAAAGCCAACGCGGTAATCGCGGTGGCAACGCCACGCGCGGCACCAAAGTCAGCTATGGCGAATTCGGACTCCAAACGCTCGACCGCGGCTGGATTAAGAATAACCAGATCGAAGCCTGCCGGGTCGCCATTACCCGTAACCTCAAGCGTAAAGGCAAAGTCTTTATCCGCATCTTCCCTCACAAGCCCGTGACCGCTCGCCCACCGGAAACCCGGATGGGTAAAGGTAAAGGCGCTCCTGAGTTCTGGTGTGCGGTGGTGCTCCCTGGCACCATGCTCTTTGAAGTTTCAGGCGTGCCGGAATCCTTGGCCAAAGAATCCTTCCGTCTCGCTTCCCAGAAGCTGGGCCTCCGGTGCCGCATGGTCCGCCGTGACCTTCACGCCTAATCTCTAATATCTTACCCATACCCTTTTCCCTATGAAAATGAACATCAAGGAATTCCGTGATCAATCTGCGGCTGACCTCCACACCCGTCGCACGCACATGAAGCACGAGATTCTCAACCTCCGCGTGCAACAAAAGAGCGGCCAGTTAGAGAATACCGCCCGCATCAAAAACCTCCGCCGTGCCATCGCCCGTATTGAAACGGTCATGTCCGCTGCCCAAGCCTAACCTACCCTATTTCCATGAGCGAAGAAACCGCCACCCCTCCTGCCGCCGCTGCCACCACCGAAGAGCGCGGCCGCCGCAAACAACGCGTGGGCGTTGTCACTAGCAGCAGCATGAACAAGACCATCGTCGTCTCCGTGATCCGTCGCGTGCCGCACCCTAAGTTCCGTAAAATCGTCAAGCGCACCACCAAACTCTACGCCCATGATGAAACGGGCCTAGCCAAAGTGGGAGACCGCGTGCAAGTCCAAGAGTGTCGCCCACTCAGCAAGCTGAAGCGCTGGATCCTTGTGGAAGTGCTGAAGCACTAACCGCTGGGTTTACCCACCTCCATTTCTCGCAAACCGCGTTGGGACCTCCCGACGCGGTTTTTGCGTCGTGCCCACCACAAGCTGCGTCAGAGCCGCTCCTAGCCGAAGGTTCCCTACGCTACTCCCACCTAACTGGGCGACTGTTTTGCTAGTGCGGTGTGTGGATTGAGGTGGTTAGATCTGGGCGTGGTGACGCGGGCTAACGGTATGCGGGCCCGCGCTGCATGATTCATTCGGGGTTGAGTCTGGTCGGGTTGCGTGCATCGTGGAGGCCTTATGAAATATACGTGCGCCCTATTCCTAACTGCCTTGCTCCATATTGCCATTGCGCAAGATAGCACCCCAGCTCCGCAACTGAGGGTGGGGGATCCGGCTCCGGCGTTGGCGTGTGGCCAGTTTATCCAAGGTGAGCCAGTGGCAAAGTTTGATGCGGAGCATACTTACATTGTGGAGTTTTGGGCCACGTGGTGTGGGCCGTGTAAGGCCACGATTCCGCATTTAAATGCGCTACAGCAGAAGTTCAAGGATCGTGGCCTGATTGTGATCGGACAGAATTCTTCCGAGCCCGAGGACGGGGCGGTGGAGCCGTTCGTGAAGCAGATGGGTGACCAGATGACTTACCGGGTGGCCTTGGATGATAAGCGGAAGGTGCATGAGGGATCGATGCAGCGGGAGTGGATGGTAGCGGCCCAGCAACAGGGGATTCCCTGTGCGTTTGTGGTGGGGAAAGACCAGAAGTTAGCGTGGGTGGGGCATCCGGCTCAGTTGGATGAAAAGTTGCTAGAGCAGATCTTGGCTGGCACTTACGATGCCGCCGCCGAAGCCAAGGCCAAAGCCGCCGAGGGAGAACAACGGAAGTCCGTTTCCACCAGCCAATTGGCGCTCAATGCCGCGCTGCGGGACCAGGACTGGACCACTGCGGAGCAAGCGCTGAGCACGCTTACCAAAAGCCTCCAAGGCCCGCAGCAGAAGTATCTCAATGGGGCGAGGCTCCAGATCCTGGTGGGCCAGCAGAAGCTGGCGGAAGCCAGCACCCTAGCGGAAAAGTTGAGCGGGGAGAATCGAGAAAACGTGGGACTGCAATATCAGCTAGGCTCAGCGTTACTCAATACGGTCAAGCCAGAGACTGCGCAGTTAGTCCTGGCCGAGCAGATTGCCCGTGCGGCTCTGGAAAAAGCGGAAGGAGCCAGCAAGCCCGTTTGCCAAGCGTTGGTGGCCAAGGCGCTGATGCTGCGGGGCAAACAAGATGAAGCCGTGAAACTGCAAGCGGAGGCGATGGAAAGCGTGCCGAATAACCGCAAGGCTCCTTTCCAGAAAGTCCTGGACGCCTACAAAGATGGAAAAATGCCTTCCCCGGAAAAGCTTTAGTGCTATGAATACCGCGTGACTATCCAAGAACAAATTCAATCCATGGGGCAGCGTGCGCTGGCGGCCTCGCGCGGGCTCGCGCAGCTTACTTCGGCCCAGAAAAACGCCATCCTCTTGGCGATGGCCGACGGTTTGCTAGTTGCCGAGGCCACCATCCTAGCCGCCAATGCGTTGGACCTAACTGCAGGGCGGGAAAAGGGTCTGAGCAGCGCGATGCTGGATCGCCTGATGCTGGATCCCAAACGCCTCCACGCTATGGCGCAAGGTGTGCGAGAGGTGGCAGAATTGCCAGACCCCGTGGGCGAAACGATTTCTCAATGGACGCGTCCGAACGGCCTGGGGATTGAGAAAGTGCGAGTGCCGATCGGCGTGATTGCGATCATCTTTGAAAGTCGCCCGAACGTCACGAGCGATGCCGCCGTGCTCTGTTTCAAGTCCGGCAATGCCACGATCCTGCGCGGCGGCTCGGAGGCCATCCACTCGAACCGCGCCATTGCCGCCGCGCTCCAGCAAGGCGGAGAAGCCGCTGGGCTGCCAGCGGACAGCGTGCAGTTAGTGCCCTTTACTGATCGGGAAAGCGTGCAGCACCTAGCGGAAATGGACGCCTACGTGAACTTGATTATCCCTCGGGGTGGGAAAAGCTTGATCGAGACCGTGGTGAAGTTGGCGCGGATGCCAGTCATCAAACACTACGACGGCGTGTGCCATGCTTATGTGGATGCGGCCGCAGATCTGGCCATGGCGGAGCGCATCATCATCAATGGCAAATGCCAAAAACCCGGCGTCTGCAATGCGTTGGAATCCGTGTTAGTGCATGAGGCCGTGACAGAGAAATTCTACGCCACCCACCTCCCCACGCTGCTAGCCGCAGGCGTGGCAGTGCGTGGAGACGCGCGCGCCTGTGCCGCTAACCCAGCCGTGCGACTAGCCACGGAGGCGGATTACAGCACGGAATACCTGGACCTGATCATTTCTCTGAAGACGGTGCCTAACGTGGCCGCCGCCATTGCGCACATCAATCATTACGGCTCGAAACATAGCGATGTCATTATCACGGAAGATGCCGCTCACGCCGCGCAATTTCTCGCTGAAGTGGACAGTGCCGTCTGTCTTTGGAATGCGAGCACGCGCTTCAATGACGGCGGAGAATTCGGCTTCGGCTGCGAAATCGGCATCAGCACGGATAAGCTCCATGCGCGCGGGCCGATGGGCTTGCCGGAGTTGACGACGTATAAATATTTGGTCCGGGGTAATGGGCAGGTACGCGCCTGAAGGACCAATTTCTAATGCTCAATGAACAAGGAATGACTAAGCCCTAAGGACCAATGCAGAGCACATTCATCATTCGTCATTCGTCATTCGTCATTCCTTGGTCCTGGGAATTTGGTTCTTGGTCATTTCCCAACCTATGAAGCAACTCCTGCTCGCTGGCTGCGGCTACATCGGATCTGCGTTGGGCGAAAAGTTGCGGGCAGAAGGTTGGGATGTAGTTGGCCTAACCCGGAGCGAGGATACGGCGGAACGCTTGCGGCAGAAGGGCTGGGAGGCCTTTGCTGCGGACATTGGAGATGCGGTCACGTGCCAGCGGCTGACGCAATGTTTGCCAGAGTGCCGGACCATCGTGCATTGTGCGGCTAGTGGCCGTGGGGGCACGGAGGCAGATTATGCGCGGGTCTATTGCGACGGCTGCGAGAATTTGTTGGCGGCGTTTCCGCGGGCGCGGCTGATCTTTACGAGCAGCACCAGCGTCTATCCGCAGATTGATGGCAGTGTCATCACGGAGGATTCTGAGGCGGAACCGCAACGGGGGAATGGGCGGATTCTGCGTGCTGCGGAGAACCACGTGCTAGCAGCAGGCGGCACGGTATTGCGGCTCGGCGGCATTTACGGGCCGGGGCGCAGCGTGCTCTTGCGGAATTTTCTGGAGGGGAAAGCCAGCATTGACACCCGTCAGCAACCACCCGCCACGCCGGATGGGCGTTGGATAAATCAGATCCACCGGGCCGATGCCGTGGGCGCACTGCGATTTTTACTAGCGGCTAGTGATGAAAATGGCGCGGGGGAAGTCTTCAACGTCACGGACCGCCGCCCGCTCACCCAGCGGGAAGTTTACACCTACCTTAGCACCCGTTTCGATCTTCCGCTGCCGCCCACCGCCGTGCCGGACGATACGCGCAAGCGCGGCTGGAGCCATAAGCAAGTCAGCAACGCCAAGCTCTGCGCGTTAGGCTGGGAGCCGCTGTATGCGGACTATTTTGCCGCACTGGAAAACGATCTTTCGCTGGTGGCGTCGATTCGCCAGCCGGGGTAAGCCGTTCCAAGCCGCGAGGAATACCCGCCGACCGCCACCCGCAGGAAGAGCCGTGTGGCCGTGCTCAGGCTGATGGTGCGGGCGGTATCGGTGGTAGTGGCAGTGACGGAGGTGTTCGCCCCGGGCGTCCAAGTCACCAGATTTAGAGAGGATTCTAAATGATAAGTTTTCCCGATCACGCTGGCCCAGTGAACGGTGGATTGGTTGTTCGCCATCTGCATGGAGGTGACTTTCAGCACGGAGTTCGGGTCTAGCGCTTTGCACCGTGTCTGTGAGGCCCACATAGTCCGGGTGCATCGGGCTCCTTATCGTTTAACCAACCACAGGTTACGATAACGCACCTCGCTCCCATGATTTTGGAAATGGAGCGGCCCCGGTCCGGGGCCTTCGGCTAGTGGTGCCGAGGTCGTGGCATGAGTGAGGGCGACCTGTTGGTGAATCAGGACTCCATTTTGTTTGACCGTCACTTGAGCGTTCGCTGATTTGTGGCCTTGGGCATCGTAGGTGGCAGCGGTGTATTCCACATCGTAGGTCTGCCAAGTCAGCGGCGGGTAGGTCATATTTATCAGGGGCTTGGCGATGGTATAGATTCCCCCGCATTCGTTATTCTCCCCCTCTAAGCCGAAGCTATCTAACACCTGGACCTCGTAACGTCCTTGTAAATAGCAACCGCTGTTCCCCCGTCCCTGGCTGCGCGCGGTCGGCATGTAGGGCACTCTGAATTCCACATGCAACGTGAAGCTCCCCCACTCCTCCTTGGTCGTGAATCCCTGGCACAGCGTAGCTCCATCCAGCTTGGCGGCCTGGAAAGCGGCTGTGGATTGACCATCGAAGAGCACCACTGCCCCCGCTGGCGGAGTCGCCCCTAAGGTGGCGCTCTGACGGGAAACCTTGCTCAGCATGCCCGTGGAAAAGGAGAGTTTTCCCTCGGCTACCGCACCCGTGAGATTGGGGAGGGAAATTTTTCCACCCTCCACCTTGCCTTTGAGCCGCGTGCTCAGATCCCCCTTGAAGCCATCCCCTGGCAGGCCGCCAGGAAACCAGACGATGGCAAACTTCCCCCCCCCTTCGGCCACTACCTGCGCCCCGACTTTCTCCCCGGCCAGCTCCCCAACGTATTCTCCCTGCACGACGAAGTCCGGATCACCTTGCGCGGCCAGCGCGGCATCCGTATACGCCACGGGTGGGGTCTCCGCGTTGGCAGCGGAGAGCAAGAGCGGGAGGAGGAGGCTGAGAAAGTGCGAGCGCATGGGAGATAGGAAAGGAGTGGAAGGTGATTAAGGCCCCTCGCTCCGGCGGGCCAGCGCGTCAACTCCAGGAACCATCCGTTGAACTACGCCCCTACGCGCGGCCAGTGGCTGTGAGATCTCCAAAGTCACGGCTCCGAATGCGGCTTGGCAGGCTTGTTTTCAAGCGTGGCTCAGCCATTCCCCCAAGGATGACTGATGGGCCAGATTAGAGCACCTAGCCCGTGCCTCCCCAATGATGGGCAATAGGGGTCAGGCGGCCCCTGCGCTTTGCAGTTGCTGGCGGTCCCAGATTTTCCCGGCCTCGGCTTGGCCTTTCGGGGTGATGCGGTAGCTGCGGTGTGCCCCTTTATCCCGGGCGGACACTTCGGCAAAACTTCGCTCTACTAACGTGTCCATGGACGAGGTAATATTGGCAATGCTGCGGCCCGCGTAACGCTTCAGCTCGCCAGTGATGGACCGACTATCAAACGTGCCCTCCGGTTGCTCCGCCCCACTGAAATCTCCAAACTGCAGTAAGACTCCGGCCAGCAACGCCATTTCCCAGCCCATGAGTTCAGCCTCGGTGTTGAGTAATTTGATCGCCCGTTGCGCTAGGATGGCCGGGTCCGCCCCCTCGGATTTAGCTGTCGGCAGCACGCCGTGCTTCCGCATGGCTTCTTGGATCACTCCATGGAGATACGGGAGATCCTCCGCAGGCATCTTCATGATAGCCTGCACACTTTGGAAAAATTCTTCGCTGGGCATGGGGTCGTGGGGTCGTTTTTTGAAATTATAGTCGCAGGATAAATTTATTCTCGTATTTCTCAAGCCGGATTTCCTTAAATCCTAAAAATTACTCGTTAGAGGTAAATATGCACTAAAAAATAGTTAAAAAGCAAATTTATCTGGACATTAGGTGAGAAATTACTAATTTAGCGACTCAGTTTAACCTCACCACTCATCACCAACCCAAGCCGAACTGAACCCACCGCATGAACCGCCTCAACCTTGATCGTGCCGCCCAGCCTGTGGCAAACCGCATCCCGCAATCCTCCCATCCCCGCCCATCCTTGAACCACAGCCATTCTCCTCAGGCTGAGGAGCAGGTGTTCCGCCAAGTGCTGCGAACCCCGATCCACCGGGGCTTTTTTCAAATGCTGGAAACCGCCAAGCACCTGCGCCCGATGGGGGTGTGACGATAGCATAAAGCAGTCGAATAATCTCTGACTCATTTTATTTAATGGAAGCGATCAGGGGCTTGTCGGCATCTTATTCTTGGCAGAGCCCACAATCGCGCTTAAGGCACGGCCATGCCCGCCATTTTAAAAGTCGCTGAACCCACCGATCTCCTGCCCTACCTGTTTGCTGCCCACCCAGAGGTGAAGCGCACCAAAGTGAGGCAGTGGCTGAAGTTTGGCAGTGTGCACGTGAATGGCGTGGCCACCACGCAATTTAATCAAGCGCTACGCCCCGGGGACACCGTGCAGATCAAGGCGGACAAGGCCTCGCGCATCCAGCGCATTTTGCCAAAGGGTATGAAAGTCCTCCACGAGGACGCCCATCTCATCGTCATCGAGAAACCAGAGAACCTCCTTTCCATTGCCAGTGAGGCGGAGAAAGACGAGACCGCCTACGCCTTCCTCACCGAATATGTGCGGCAGGGGAAAGAACATTCCAAAGAACGCATCTGGATCGTGCATCGGTTGGACCGAGAAACGTCTGGTCTGATGATCTTCGCGCGCACCATGGCAGTCAAAGAAGCGCTGCAACAAAATTGGGATACCGCCGAGAAACGCTATCTAGCGGTAGTGGAAGGGAACATGCCTGAAACCAGCGGCATCATGCATACTCACTTAGATGAAAACAGTCCATATAAAGTCTATGAAGGACCGCCCAGCGAACGCACCCGGGAGGCGATTACGAATTTCACCGTGCTCAAGCGCGGGCATGGTCGCACGCTGGTGGAATTGACACTGGTCACAGGACGTCGGCATCAGTTGCGCGTGCAGCTATCTAGCCGTGGCTTCCCCATCATTGGCGATGAAAAATACGAGGCCAAGACCGACCCCGCCAAGCGCCTCGGCCTCCACTCCGCTAAGCTCACCGTACCCCATCCCATCACGGGAGAGACACTCTCCTTCGAGTCTCCGCTGCCGCTAGAATTGGTGCGGCTAGTGTAGCAACGTAGCAATCACCAACTCAATGTTCATCTGCCAGCCAAGTCCTAAGAGCCTGTCCGGTAATGTTTAGAAACGTAGCCTCACGTCCCAGGGTTCGTAGCTTTGGACTGCTCCAGCTTGCTGGAGCTTTCCCCAGCCAGCTTGCTGGCGAGGGGGAAATGGCCCCCGCTGGCAAACCAGCGAGGGAAAGCTCCAGCAAGCTGGAGCAGTCCATGGAGGCTGCGCCTCAATTTCACCAATTGCCGGACAGGCTCTAAGGGTGGCGGCCTTAGGCAAGTCGAACAGCACATCAGCCAAACGCTCC
This sequence comes from Verrucomicrobiales bacterium, assembly GCA_043757865.1. GTDB lineage: Bacteria > Verrucomicrobiota > Verrucomicrobiia > Verrucomicrobiales > V1-33 > JAGNEJ01. The sequence goes on from JAYVOP010000166.1 coordinate 15,441, forward strand.
AGTTGGAGAAAATCCAGGTGCTGAATCTGCTCCACGTCGGCTGGGGCCAGTTTCGGAAAACGTTTGCAAGCCATTCTCACTAGCAACTCTGTTTTGCCCTCTAGCTTGCCCTCTAGTTTGCCTTGCCGTGCTCCCTCTGCGTAGATTTCTCTGCCACAGCGCGTTTCTTTGATGTCGAGGATACGTAACATTTGGTTGATTTCGGTGCGGGATTTATTTTTGAAACGGCTAAAGATGGTAGCGATGAAAAGTTGTTGCAGCGCGGTGCTCTCCTCGGTGGTGCTTCCGGCCTTGGCTACGGATTCATACATCTCGGTCGCGCTCCAGTAAACATTTTGGCGCTTTTTCTTGTAGAAATGAACCTCTACTGCCCGGATTGGCAGTTGTGTGTCTGCGGGTCGCACCATCCCGTCCAATTGGCGCTCCAGTTGCTTAACAGTAACGGCTTCAAGCGTGCAAAGCTCCTGGACGCGGCAGCCCCAGTAGATCGTAGATCCATTCAGGATGGCGTTGAAAGAGTTGGTAGAAGAGATGGTCAGTCTGCACAAGTTAGCCCCTGTAACGCCTAACCTATGGTGCGTCAAAGATTTCCATTTAACAATTCAGGAGGCGGTCTATTAAGACTTGCCCGTTTTGCCTTCGCAAGCCCCGCCAAGTTAAAGCAGCCGAGGTCTCTCATTTTATGGTTCTCTTTATTTGACCTTGGCTTGGAATTTCCCCCAAACGTCCGCTTCCGAATTATTGCCAAGGGATCGCAATCTTTCTGATAATTTCATTGCAGCCGCATCTCTTACTTGTGAAGGCTTTGACCTTGAGAGGAAGAGGGACAGCCCCTCTAAGTCGTTCGACGCCCAACCGCTAATCAAACCATTTATGTATGGTAATATGGAATCGTCGTAGTTGGCCTCAGCCCAGCGGTAGCCCTCCGCTCCATTGCGTTGCTCCCCTTGAAACCTTCCAGTTTCCTTCAAAACGTAATTCACCGCATCAGGGGGGAATGCTGAAAGATCAACGCTTTGCAGCTCCGACGGGCCATTCGCATAGACCTTAGGCGCTAAAAAATGATACACCGCCGACCCAATCTCATTGGGTTTGAGGCCGTTTGTGAAATCCACAATCCAAGTAAAGTCCTTGCCCTTTTTGGCTGCGTTCCTGGCTGCGGAACTAATGCCGCTTGAACGGTCGCTGGACTTTTCATCCACCAAATTAAGCGCCTCTAGAGCAATGGACGGGGAGGGAGCGACTGCCAGAATCCCCGTGAGCATACTGAAACTTTCTTCAGGCAACGCATTGGCTTTTGCCCATTTAGTCAGTTCACCAATTTGAGATTCTGTGGCATGCAAAGTGAGACGATCGAAGACGGCCCTGCGGTCAGCACCTTGTCTTATCAAAGCGAGAAAGGCGATGCGGTCGAAGTTAGCACTCTTCTTGGAGAGGTAGTCAGCCAGATACACAAGTGACATGGTTCGTTGGTTGCCTTCACAATAGGCGCTTATCTGAGTAACCCAGAATAGGGGATCTGCGTTATCGGATCCAACCAACGCCGCGTTGACTTGGAATGATCGCTTTTCCATCGGGATTGATGTATCAAATCCTACACGCACTGGAATAGATTGCTTTGGCGGTCTGGCCACACTAGAATTGGAACTCCTGGGTGCTGCCGTTCCAGGTGAGGCCACTTTCCCCAAATCAGGGAATAGCTTGCCTAACATGAGGAAAAGCGCCGCCCCAACCAATCCGAAAAGGAGTAGATATCGTTGAGCCCATTGTTTACTCGTCATTAGTCAACAAATTTGATATTTCCAGTCTAGTATCTCTTCAGAGGGGAATTCAGTCAAGGCTCGGAATTTGGGGTTACATCATTTTGTTCACACCACGATAAGTATTCGTCATATGTCATCACAGCGAAACCCCGGCTTCCCGATTTATCTGCCTCTACTTCTGAAGGGATGTTATCAAGTGATTCGGGAAGATTCAAACCGAAAACGGGGTGGTATTCAACCCTGGCTGTCGCAAGTCCACCGTTTAAAGACGTGCGGATGTCGACTTTAGTATTGCCCTCTCCGCCCTGCTGTGGGCCTATCTCGTTTGGATTTGGGGAGTAAGACAATCCCGGCCGTGCCCCACTTGCAGCAGAACCTAGAGAGGCAGTTTGCGTTACTTCACTTCCTGTTACTTCGCACTGGTCCATGTCATCTTCAAACCATCCGTGACCTGTCCCGGTCACCTTCATCGTGTGAGCGGTCCCGATGGCACCCTTGTCTGGGCCGTCGTAGCTCAACTGGGCTGAAGCATGAAAATCCATGTACCCGCTGCCCGACAGTTCATTTTCAGTCATATTCTGGTCGAAAACTACATCCAGCAAACTCCATAATGCATACAAAGGGGCCATAGCTGGATTTGGCACGGAAGTTGTTGCTTCCTGCGCATCCTCCTCAGAACTTGTTATGCCGTCAGTACAAACAATGTAGTAAGTGGCTGGACTTGTAGAATCACTTGCGAAGCCTTGCGTACTCAACAATCTCGATAGTACCAGAGTGGACCCAACGGTGAAGCTGGAATTTTTAACAAATGCGCGTCTTTTCATGGTGGTGGGATGATTGGTGTTAGTGGATCTGTGGACCGAGAGACGCAGAGCGAGAAATTGCAAAATTTCCCATTGCTTAACATTTTTTACTCTCTCTCTCTCTTGCAAGATAAATCTAAAAAATTCTCACTACCCCAGCCCGCGATTAGCCTCCAGTCAGGAAAAGCGCGGGTTTACTTTGTCCTGATTGGAGGGTTTTTGGGTGCGGGGAAGACCTCGGCAATGGTTGCATTGAGGCGGATGCTGGTAGCGCACGGAAGCCGAGTTGCCATGGTGGCCAATGAGCAGGGCGTTGGGTTGGTAGATGCGCAGCGGTTCGAGAGGGAAGATGCTTCTGGCGGGCGGACGCGGGCGATCACAGGCGGATGTTTTTGTTGTAAGGCCGATGATCTGGTGGCCACGTTGCGAGAGCTAGCTGATGAGGAACAGCCGAACGTGATCCTGGCGGAGCCCGTAGGAAGCTGCACGGATCTGGTGGCCACGGTGTTGCGGCCTTTGGAGCAAGTGTATGCCCAGGGGTATCGGATGGCACCGATGTCTGTGGTAGTGGATGTGACGAGGATTGCGGATTTCTCTGCCCCGCGGTCAGACAGAGCAGATGGCTTGGTTACTGCTTTCAGCGCCTCCGTGGGTTACATTTATCATAAGCAGATGGAGGAGGCAGAGGTGCTGGTGCTTAACAAAGTGGACCTGCTAGGGAAAAAGCAGCGCGCTGCGTTAGTAAGTTGGATCAAGGCGGAGTATCCTCAAAAGAAGGTGTTAGAGGTATCTACCAAGACGGGCTATGGGCTAACGGAATGGTGGGAGTGGCTGCTGGCGAATGAGCATCAAACGGAGGAAACGATGGAGGTGGACTATGATTTGTATGCCAAGGGAGAGGCGCTGTTAGGCTGGTATGATGCGGAGTTATCCGTGCATGCAGTGCGTGAGGAATTTGACGGGAATGCATTCCTGCTGGCCCTGGCTAAAGCCGTGGCAGCTAGGCTGGAACAGGAGGGGGTATCCGTTGCACATCTGAAAATGAGTCTGGCACGATGTGGCGTGCGGCCTGGATCAAAGGAGGTGGACTATGATTTAGCTATCGTTCAAGTGGTTAAGAATGGAACCCGGTCTGAGCTTTCTGAGCGGCTGAAATCGAATTTGGTAGTGGGAAAATTGTTGGTGAATTTACGGGCGGAAGGGCCACCAGCAATCCTCCGCAAAACCATGCAGGAATGTTTGCAGTCCGCCAAGGTGCGGCGGGTCTGGCTGGAGGAGGCGGTGTTCAAACCCGGCCGCCCTGTGCCAGTGCATCGTATTGCTGGATCGGTTACTAGCACAAAAAGGAAGAAGGAGAAAACAGTATGAGTTGGTCAGAGGTCTTTCCCGTGCTAACGGACGAACATGTGGACGCCTTCGAGGCGAAGGTGACGGCCAAGGAGCGCAAGCAATTTGCCGAATGGTTCACGGTCAAAGAGATCATCAATCCCCGTGAGGTAACCCACATCGTCAGCACGTCCTTATTTTGGAAAAATATCCGCGCCAGCCAGCCGCAGATCGTGATTAAGAATCGAGCGATGGTAATGAATGCAAAACACAGTGGCAAGCTGTTGCGTTTTGATCCGTGGGAGCACTACGTGGATCCGCTTCTGCGCGGTGCGCATTGGCTACACAAGCGGCGGAAGGATGCAGCCTTCCGCGTTTATTTGGCGGCGGACTTGGAATTTTTGGTCCCTGATCTCGTAGCGGTGGGCTGTGAGGTGCGGCTGATGAAATCCAGCAGCATTGCGCATAATCCAGGAGCGATGTGGCGGATGCTAGCATTAGAGGAAGAGGGGAAGCTGGTGACGATCGTAGATGCCGACCGAGCGGCCCGTCCCGAAGCTGATATGGCGCGAACGGACGAGGCGCGGCGGCTGCGGCTGGGTTGGTGGCGAGTGCCAGTATGGGGAGAGCTAAATGAAATCGGCAATGTGGGGTATCGGCCCATGTTAGGCTGCCAGATTGGTGCGAATCAAAGCCTGCCGATCAGGCAGATCATGCACGCATTGATCTGGCACACCCAACACCAGACCATCCGCACAGACTGCTATGTGCCTTGCTGCAAGCCAGCCGCGTGCATGGAAGCACATGGCCAGACTATGGCTACGATGAGTGGTTCTTGCAGACAGCGGTCTATCCCAGGGCGGTCATGGACGGTATTCTTTCCTTCGTCCCTGCGGAGGCACTATCACGCCTTTTGCCGTTGGACATTGAGTTCACAAATACCGCCAATCCGAACAGTGAAATCGTGTATTTTGGCAGTGCTGGTAGCGGGTGCTGCGGGACGGGAAAGGCAAGTCCTACAATGAATCAACGCAATGAGCCCACCGAAAAACAAGTGGCTGAGGCGGAGCAAATCCCTCCTACAAAGAGCAAGATTTTCCAATCCTATGCCAAGGAAATTGAGGGTCTGCGATTGGGTGACAAAACGTTGTCACTGCCACCGACGACATTGGTTATAGCACGCTACAAAGAGGATCTAAGTTGGCTATTGAAGACACCGAACGACATCCAAATCACTGTTTATAACAAAGGGCCGGAAATCACTGATCTGCGCGTGAGCAAACGGATCGGGGAAATCATTCGGCTCAGAAATGTTGGCCGTGAGGCGGACACTTACCTGAACCATCTATTGCAAAATCAAGGCAAAGTGGATGCTCGTGGATGGACGATATTTTGTCAGGGAGATCCGTTTACCCATAGCACAGATTTTCTGAAACTCTTGCAACCACAATGCCGCAGCCAGTGGAAGGACATCCAATGCCTAACGTGGGGCTACGATTTCCGTCACGACGTGCCGCATCGCGTGGTTATGGACACGCAAAAGGCTGAGTGGATCGGTAAGGCTAGAGTTTTCTCACAGGTCTTCTGGACTTACGATCTTGATCTACCTCACATGGTGGATCGGTGGATGATGAAGGTCACAGAGGACTACCGACGCTATCACAAGCTGGGTATGGGATGGAATGTAACGGCGCATTTCCTAGAGCAGTGCGGCCTCCCAGAATTAGCCCGCACGGCCTGGGAAGGGGAACTAGGACGCATGGCTTATGGGGCCATATTTGCGGTGCGTAATGAGAGACTGGATTTCCTACCCAAAGTATCATTGGAAAAAATGATCGAGTTGGCGCGTGGGCACTACAGCCATGGATTTTTCTACGAGCGCCTGTGGCTGAATTTGTTTGGGCTGCCGTTTGTTAAGGTGTCGGCCCACGTAGCGAACAAGGAACTGTTACCAATCGATTTTTCAACTGTCTGGAATGAGAGCGATCATCATCGGCAGTGGGATGTCTGGAGTCACTGCGGCCCGGCTTTTGCAGGAGTATGGATACGCTGTGGAAATCTACGAGGTGCGAGATCATCTGGCGGGTAACTGCCATGACGCATCGCACGGCCAGACGATGCTGCATACTTACGGTCCGCATTTGTTTCATACGAATGACGTGGAGGTGTGGGAATTCCTCAGCCGCTTTACGGAGTGGATTCCCTATCATCACAAGGTGGTGGCGGATACGCGGTTAGGCCGGATTTCTATTCCGTATAATCAGACGACGGTGGCGCAGTTAGGGCGTGAACTCACGGATGAAGAGATCCGGGAGTTGATCTTTGTGGAGTATTCGGAAAAGCAGTGGGGAGTGCCTTGGGCGGAGCTTCCAGCGGCTATCAAGGGCCGGGTGCCAGCCCGGCGGGAGAATGCGGATGATGGCTATTTTACAGACAAATACCAGGCGCAGCCGAAGGAGGGATACACGCGGATGTTTGAGCGGATGCTGGAGGGGATACCCGTGCATCTGGGCGTGGGGAAGGAGGAGTGGCGGAAGCATGTAGCACAGTGCGTCCCGCCTGCGCTGGAGCGCGGGCATCCTGCCTGCGCTGGTGAGGGGGAGGGAATTTTTAGAACAGGCTGGAAGCCCGTTCTCCAGGGCAGGCAGGATGCCCGCCCTACGGATCTAGTGATCTACACGGGGAAGATCGATGAATATTTTGGCTATTGCTATGGGCGGCTGCCGTATCGCAGTCTGCGTTTTGAGCACTATCAAAGCGCGGAGAGGTTGCCTCATGCGGTGATTAACCAATGCAATGCCAAAGGTTACACGCGGATTTACGACCACCAATATTTCAGCGGGGAGGAATCGCCTAGCTTAGGCGCGGAGCCGCAGGCGTGGCCGCCGGAGGAGCCATTGCCTGCCGGGGCGGTGGTTTGGGATGCCAGGAGCGGAGGCGCTCCTGCCACTAGCACGATCATTACCAAGGAGTATCCTCAGGCGCATGATGCCAGCAATGAGCCATTCTACCCCATGCCGTTCGGTCCGGGAATGGAGTTTTACCAGAAATACAAAAAGCTGGCCGAAGCGGAACCGCGCACGATTTTCCTAGGTCGGCTGGCGACGTATAGCTATCTGGACATGTGGATGGCAGTGAAACAAGCGATGGTGAAGCTGCGGCCGATCGTTGGAAAATAATGGGACGCCTGTCCCTGGGCTGCAGGACCCGCAAAGTTCACAGGAGGGAGCAGAGGGAGCAGAGCTTTTTAATAGTTGAAGTGGATAGGGCAGGTTGATGGCTCTGCTTTCTCTGCTGCCTCTTGTAAAGAATGGAGTTGGATGGCGCTCTAAGGCCTGCCATTCTGCGGCTAGTGTGAGTCCAAAGGAGCGATCACACAGCGGAAGCCTGTGGTGTTATCCGCCGCGCTGTCCGCCTTGATGGCGCTGCGGCTGCTGGCCACGAGCATGGGGTGCTGGCCTTTCTCGTCCTTGCCATCATCCCAGCTTCCGCCGCGCGTCACGCCGTAGTCTGGGTATTTATCTCCACCGTATTTATCGCTCACCCATTCGGCTACATTTCCCGCTAGGTCATAGATGCCGTTCTTATCTTTAAAGGAGCCGACGGGCGCAGTATAGGCATAGCCGTCATCATACTTTTCCTTTTCTAACGTGCGATCTCGTTTGGCATAAGCATCCTTGTCGATGGGCTTGCCGTCCGTGCCTAACTTCAGACGAGAAATGTCACTAAAATTTCCTGGCTGCTGGCCTTTCTCCGTCGGCGGCGGCCAGACGTTGAGCCCCCAGATGTAGTAAGCGCCCGCGCCCTTGGTGCGCTCGGCGGGTTCGTCCGCCTTCCGCTCATGGAAGCCAGCCGCCAACGTCCATTCTTCATCCGTGGGCAGGCGATACTCTAAATGCGAGGGCAGCCAACCCGCTGCGCGATCCCGATCCGTCAGCCATTGGCAGAACTTCACGCATTGGTCACGGTTCACCCGTG
>JAYVOP010000167.1:0-23306 GCA_043757865.1 Verrucomicrobiales bacterium
GGCACGATCAAGCCCTTAGCCGTGCCAATCGCCACGCCGATGTCATAGAAATGATGCTGAATGATCTCCTCTCCTTCGATGCGGCCATTCACTTGCGGGATGCTCTTCAGCGCATCCACCACGGCCTTGATGAAGAACGACATGAAGCCAATTTTCACGCCATGCTTGGCCAGGAAACTTTCCTGGATCTGTTTCCGCAGCGCCATAATTTCAGTCATGTCCACTTCGTTGAAGGTCGTGAGGATAGCCGCCGTGTGCTGCGCATTGACGAGGTGCGTGGCAATTTTCCTGCGCAGCGGGGTCATCTTTTGCCGGGTCACGCGGCCTGTTTCTACGCGAGCCGGAGCCGGAGTCGGAGTCGGAGTCGGAGTCGGAGCCGGAGTCGGAGCCGGAGTCGGAGTCGGAGTCGGAGTCGGAGTCGGAGTCGGAGTCGGAGTCGGAGTCGGAGTCGGAGTCGGAGTCGGAGTCGGAGTCGGAGTCGGAGCGGGAGTCGCCACGGCTCCGGGGGTGATTTCACCGACTACACTGCCTATGGCCACCTCCGTGCCAGCAGCCACTGTGATCTTCAGCGTGCCGGGAAACTCAGCGGCTATCTCCGTGGAGACTTTATCTGTATCCAACGTCAGCAGCAGCGTCCCCGCCGCCACCACGGCTCCATCCGCCACATGCCACGTGGAAATGAGGCCAGTGCTGATGGATTCACCGACGGAGGGAATTTTGATAGGATGAGACATGGCGATAGAAATGGAAGGGATAGTAAGATCGGGAAGGAAGGGCGGACAACAAAGAGCATCCTTACTGCCCTGGCATCAAAAAAACACGAAAAGTTTTCCCCCTTCAGGCCCCTCCTCACAGCCCGGCCCCACGTGCCGCATCCACGCCCAGCGTCCTGCGTGATACCGCACCTCATCCCTCTTCTGCTGACTGCATGGTCCCATGGAGCCATGCCCCACCTCATCCCGCACATAGTCCGGCGGTAGCCTCAGCATGGTCCACTTCTCTGGGGTTTTGTGCTCCCCGCCTTCTACACCACGGGCACATTCGCACTAGCCGCCGGCCCTTGTTGATGGCGCACTAGCTGGCGTAGCAGTTCCACCTGGATTTGCTGAATTTCTAAGAAACGCTCACTGTGTTGCCGCAGCAGGTGATCCAGCTTTTCATGGAGGTGACGGATCTCTAACTCCGCCTTCAGATTGATCTGATAGTCCGCCTGCGCATGATGCCGATCCCGCGTTTCCTGACGTTTCTGGCTCATCATAATCACCGGGGCTTGCAATGCGGCTATGCAGGAGAGCAGGAGATTCAAGAAGATAAATGGATAGCTATCCAGATTCACCCCATTCCACTGGCAGATCGTCATCACCGTCACCCACAGCAACAGGAAGCCTAGGAAGGAAAGGATGAATTTCCAGCTCCCCCCAAAGGAGGCGATGGCATCCGCCCAGCGTTCCCCCAGCGTGCGATGCAGCAGCGCCTCGTCCTCGTCCGGGCTCTCCGATAAGATCTCGTGCTGGCGGAGGCTCTCGATTACCTCCAGTTCTAGCCGGGTCAGTTGCCCCCTCTCCACCTCCAGCGCATCCTCCACATATTCCGCCCGCAGATCATTCAGCGATTCGATGCTCAGATAGTCCTCCTCCGTCACCTGCGGGTGCAGCTTCTGGATAAATGAGAGTAACGACGGCCGCAGAGCCGAGGTAGGCATGGAATCGGCCTCCGCAATAGTGTGGCCCGTGATGATGCAAGTTTTCATGCGAGAAAAGGTGGGGAAAAAGGTGGGGCCGCCCATCAAACCCTGCTTCGGGGAATGCGCCACCAATACTTTGCTGAGATTTCCCACCCGGAATCCTGCGCATTGATGCACAGGTGCCCTACGGCACGCTCGTCACGGTCTGGGAAGCGCTGCGCACGGAGGGCTCTAAAATGAATGAAGGGCCGCTGCGGGTCAGGAAGCCGTAGGCATGATTTTCATGCCACGGCGTGGAAGTGGCCTAACGCTACGCTGTCATTTACGGTTCCGGGCCGGATTGCCGATGCCGGAGCCATCTCAGCGATGAGCCGGGGATTGAGCGCAGTGACACCTCCGGTAGAGCCCACAGGGTGGCGGGCATCCCGCCCGGGATGCCGGTGGGCTTGTCGCCTAACGCCCCCAAGTTAGGTGTTGCGGTGATTGGGAAAAACGCGCGCATGGAGTCGAGCCAGGAGGCCGTCCCCAGTGACATTTATTGGGTCAAACGGGTAAGGTTGGCCGGTGGCGGGATTGATGGAGTCCCTGGAGAGGAGTTTCATGGCAGGAAAGGGGGGGGAGGCGTGGGGGCGGTGCAGGAGAGGGGTTTTCTGCTCCTGGGGATCCCTCCCCAGCGATTGGGGATCTCTCCCCAGCGATTGGGGATCCCTCCCCAGCGATTGGGGATCCCTCCCCAGCGATTGGGGATCCCTCCCCAGCGATTGGGGATCCCTCCCCAGCGATTGGAGAACCATCTCCAACGGTGGGGGGAAACGCTTGAACAGGATGTATTGTCAGAACCATGGGCGGGAAAATAGGCCAAACCACCTCGCGGTAGCTAGATTTTTCCTCCTTCCTCCCGGAATGAGTCCGCAGGGCAAAAATTCCCCCCAGAGATGCGCAGGCGAGGCGTTTCCGTGCGGGTGGTCAGGGCCGCCTAATGCGACTTTCCATTTGCCGCGGCGGAGGAATGTTTCAGACTCGGAGGCTCATGATTGATCTCCTAACTACGCCCCTCTGGACTGAGGACACGCTCGGCCTGCCGCTGCCCGCCTCCCCCCACGCGGTCAGCGTGTCCCTGCCGTGTTGGCAGCAGGTGATCGGTTATGAAGAGGGGGATGCCGCCATCGTGGGCCGTTTACAGGCTGGCTATCCGCGCTTTTTCCTGCCGTTGGTCAATGCGGAATTACATGCCACGCTAGCCGGTCGCCATGGGCAGCCGGGTGAGTCCTGCCTAGCCTTTCCCACGCAGGCGGCGGCGGAGCGCTGCGCGTCGTTTGTGCTCCAGCGGCATGAGGTGGCCGGGGTGCGCTGCGTCCCGTTAGCTGGGGCCACGGCCTGGGCGGTCTTCTTTCCCACCGCGCACCTGCCCACCGCCCGGCTCTATTGGCGCTTCAGCGGGGAAACGCTCAGCAGTCGCCAAGCCGCGAGCATTCTCGCAGCGCGCACGGTGGACCCTGGCCCGGGCCACGCGGCCACGCGAACGCTGCGGGCGCGCCTCGCGCATCTGGCGGGCGTGGCGGCAGGTGATGTCTGGCTCTTTCCCTCGGGCATGGCCGCCGTGTTTGCCGTGCATCGGATGTTGCTCGCGCAGTGGCCACAGCGCGCCAGCGTGCAGTTAGATTTCCCTTATGTGGATGTGTTAAAAGTGCAGGAACAGTTCGGCCCCGGCGTGCATTTCTATCCCGTCGTGACGGAGGAAGCGTTGACCAGTCTAGCCGCGCGTGCGGCCGCGCAGACGCTCTCCGGCGTCTTCTGTGAGGCCCCCAGTAATCCCCTGCTCAGTTGCGTGCCGCTGGCCCGGCTCAGTGCGAGTCTGCGCCCCCACGGCGTCCCGTTAGTCATCGATGACACTGTGGCCACGGTCGTAAATGTGGATGCGCTAAAGTATGCGGATGTGGTCACCACCAGCCTCACGAAATCCTGCTCAGGCGCGGGGGATGTGCTGGCCGGAGCCGTGACTCTGAACCCCCGCTCCCCGCACTCCGCGGCCTTCCGAGCCTTCCTGGAGGCGGATCCGATGGCTCAGCAAGGCTTGTGGCCAGAGGATGCAGTGGTGTTAGAAAAGAACTCCCGGGACTTCCCCAAGCGGGCCCGCCGCGCCAGTCAGAATGCCGCTGCGTTAGTGGCATTTCTCCGCGCGCATCCGGCGGTGGAGCGCGTTTATTACCCGCAATTAGACGCGGAAGGCCTCCAGGAAATCTTGCGGCCACAGGGTGGCTGCGGCTGCCTGCTGAGCTTCACTTTAAAAGACCCAGGCACCGCCCCCGCCGTCTATGATGCGCTGCGCGTCTGCAAAGGCCCTAGCCTAGGCACGGACTTCACCCTCTGCTGTCCCTACACCCTGCTCGCCCATTATACCGAACTCCCCTGGGCCGCCTCGTGCGGCGTGCCCGCGCACCTCCTGCGCGTGAGCACGGGCTTAGAGGAAACGGCGGAGCTAGTAGCCAGATTCCAGGCCGCCCTCCGGGCCTAACGCCACCCCGCCCGCCTGATGATTCCCACCCTGCGCCACCACCACGGCAGTCTGCGCGCGCTGCTGGACTAACGCCTCCACCGCCAACACCGTTTGCCATGCCGTGGCCGCACCCAGTCCGTGGCCTAACCAGGAAAGGGGAGACCAATGCGGTCCGGCGTAAGTGCTCCAGGCCGCCTGGGTGGGGGCATCCGTGCGGCGGTGGCCCGTGCGATCATCTACTAGCAAGGCGTTATTTCCGGGGGCTGCGAGTGCTTGCCGCAGCTCGTGTGCCAGGGGAATGCGCGCGCTCGGAGTGGTCAGCGTGCGTTGGACTAACGTGGTGATGGGCACCCCGCGGTCCGTCCTTTCTAAGAGCACCGCCCCCGCGCCTTCCGCTAGGGGCAGCCCGCGATGCAGCCAGCGGGCGGCCTCGCCTGTGACCCAGTCCGCTTCCTCCGCACCGATGACCAGACAAGCATCTGCCAGCCCCATTTCTAACCACAGGCTAGCCATGTCCAAGGCGGTGATAAATTGTGCAGGATCGCCCACTAACGTCGCCACGGGCCCCGTCACTCCAAGCAAAGTGGCCAGATGACTGGTGGGCGCATTGAAGACCGTTTCTGGAAAGAGAATGGGGCTAGCAGTGGCCGGGTTTTGTAGCACCTCACCATAGAATTTCCCACTGTAAGCCACGCAACCATTGACCATGGCGCAGACGATGCCTAGGCGCAGCTGGCCCGCCTGCGCGCGGGCGATGCGCTCCGGCCCTAACGCCTCCAGAGCCGCGGCGGCCACGTAGCGGGAAATGGCACTGGCCCGCCGCAGGCGTGGATGGCGGAGAAATTCTGCCGTGGACAAGGGCGCGGGCACGCTGTGGAAACCATGCCGCAGCGCGAAGCTGGAACCAGCCTCCCGGGCCGCCCACAGCGCAGGCACGCCCCAGCCCGCAGGACTCACTGCACCGCTACTGGTAATGCGAAGGCGGGCGGTCATAAGCGGAAAATGAGCGTGGCATTGGAACCCCCAAAGCCGAAGGAATTCGTCAGCGCCACACGCACGGACGCTGCGCGTGGTTGGGTGATGAGAGCAAACGTGCAAGCCGGATCCGGCGTGCGGACGTTCGTCGTCGGGGGCAGGAAACTTTCCTGCATGGCCATGAGACAGACGGCGGCTTCCACGGCACCCGCTCCGCCGAGCAGATGGCCAATGTTGCCCTTCGTGCTACTCACTGGCAGCGCAGCCACCGCGTCCCCCGCCCACGTGGCAATGGCCGCCGCCTCCGCAGGATCATTCAAGGGCGTGCCCGTGCCGTGGGAATTCACATAGTGCACGTCCGCTGGCTGCACGCCCGCATCCGCACTAGCCATGCGCATCGCTTGGACAGCGGCCTGCCCCGTGGGGTGCGGCTGCGTGAGATGATGCACATCCGTGGCTAGTCCATATCCTGCTAGGCAGCCAAGGATGCGCACGCCGCGCGCCTCTGCCGCCGCCCGGGTTTCCAGCACGAACATGGCTGCGCCCTCGCCCAGCGCCAAGCCGTCCCGCTGAGCATCGAAGGGCCGGGGCAGCGTGGGGGAAAGCGCCCGCAGCGAATCAAAGCCAGCAAATACCAGATGGCTCAGCGCATCATAACCGCCCGCTAGCACCCGCTCCGCCCGGCCACTGCGCAGCAAATGTGCGGCATGACCTAACGCGTTAGCGCCTGAGGCACAGGCATTGGAAAGCACCGTCGTGGGCCCCTCCACGCCAAACGCCCGACCCACTGCCGCCACCTGCTGGGAGATTAAATAGTGAGCCGCGCGCTGCGCCTGGCCACGCCGGGATCCACCTGCCAGCGCAGCCGCATAGAACGCCTCTCCATGCGCCATGGCTCCGGCGGAAGTGCCTAACACCAGCGGCATCGCCCGCTGACTAGCCTCTAACTCCGCCATGCGCAGCGCCTCATCCGTGGCGTGAATCAACAGCCGCCCGCCCCTTTCCAGACGGGAAATTTCCCGTGCGGAAAGTCGCGTCGCGGGGAGCTGCGCGGGCAATTCCACCTGCCCAGCGGTGTGGGTGTGCTGACGGCTCGTATCAAACAACGTCACCTCCCGCAAGGCCACCCGCCCCGTGCGAAATCCGTCCGCATTCACTCTCCAGCCCAAGCCCAAGGACGTCACGATGCCCACGCCCGTCACCACCACATCGCACGCAGCAGTGGGGAAAGAGGAATCGGAGGAACTAGCAGACATGGGAATTTGGGGAAACGAAGCAGGAGAATCCATCATCTGCGGCATCCTGCAAGTCAGGAACCGTCACCCGTCCCAGCTACTGCGCAGCGCGCACGTCCAATGCCACCTGTGCAGAGCGTCCAGCATCGTCCAGCACTTGCAGCTTCCAGCGGCCCACGGCGGCGGCCCACAGCAGGGGCTGCGCAGGCGCGGTGCTGCCTAGGTAACGCGGCCCGGCAAACCAATGGACCCGCCGCACGCCGGGCGCAGCGTGAGCTTCTAACGGGATCGTGTTTTTGCTAGGATCGTTGGCCCGCAGCAGGTAGGTCAGGCTCGGCTGGGGGGAAATGATGCGCGGAGCAGGCGCAGATGTCAGGTCTGGTAGCGCGCTCAAATCCTCCGCGTGGGAGGGCAAGTTCGCCCGCGGAAACCCTGCATAGCGGAACTCCGCGAGCCGCTCGGCCGACCAGCATTCGCAGACTTTCCGCTGCGTGGATTCATCCGCCGTGGCCACGCGCTGGCCCTGCACGTCCAGGAAAATTTCCTGATGCACATGGCAACTCGTGATCGGGGAAACTCCGCCGATAAACAGACCCTTGCAGGCATGGGGACAATGCGGCCCGACCAGATCCCCGGACACGGAACACACCGCCACCTCCGTGATTCCCGCCGGGCGCACGGACTCTTGCGCGTGCAGGCCCAGCCGCGTGATCGTTTGCCAGAGCAAGGGCGCAGCCGTCTGCCGCGCGAACAGACCGGGCATCGGCTGACCATTGAAATGCCCCATCCAGACCACCAACACATAATCCCCTAACACGCCGCAAGCCCACGCATCCCGGAAGCCATTGGACGTGCCCGTCTTCCAAGCGAGGCCCGCCGGAGCCCCGGTTTCCGGGCCGCGTAGCGCGTCCAGCGTGAGGTAGCACGTGGCAGGCGTGAGGTTCGCACTCGCAGGATCCGCCAGCCCGGCGTAGAGGCCCGCCAGCTCTTCCAAGGAAACTTCCGCCCCGCCAATCGCCAATGCGAGGCCGTAATCTCGGCGGGCTAGGGCCACGCCCGCGCTGCGCAGGTAGCCCTCTAGGCCTGCGTCCGGCAGCCGCTCTGCCAGGGCCACGGCGGGCACATTGCGGCTGCGGCGGAGCGCTTCACTAGCCGCTATGGGGCCGAGAAAATCCCGGTCACTATTCTCGGGATTATACGCTGCAAACCGCCTGGGAGCGTCATCCAGCAACGTATGCGGCTGGATCAATCCGGCCTGAAATGCCAACGCATAAATGAACGGCTTCAACGCGGAGCCAGGGGACCGCCGCGCGCGCACGCCGTCCACTTGGCCGCCAATCTTCTCATTCCAGAAATCTGCGGATCCCACATACGCCCGCACCTCGCGCGTGGGCGCGTGCAGCAGCAACGCGGCGGCATTGTCCAGCCCTTGCGGTCGCCAGCGGGCGAGGTAATCCGCCAGACTCTGCTCGACCAAAGTTTGCTGTGCGAGATCCAACGTGCTGGGCACCACTAACGCCGGGCGGGATCCGGCTAGCTGGCGCAGTGACCAATGCGGAGCGAGCCGCGGCACCGGTGCCGGGGTGAGCTGGAACTGGCCATCCAGCGGGCTTGGCGGCTCGCCCTTGGCTGCGCGCAGGCGGGTCATCAGACGGGCTTGGGCCGCAGCTAGACTGACATTTCCCGTGGCGCGGGGCCGTCGCGTGGTGGGGCTTTGCGGGATCACACTGAGGCTCGCGGCCTCGCGCATGGTCAGTTCCCCAGCTGGTTTTCCACACCATCGCCAACTAGCCGCGGCCGCGCCTTCCACGTTTCCACCGTAAGGCGCGCAGGTGAAGTAGGCCTCGGCTAGATGCTGCTTGGAGTAGTGCCGCTCCAGTTGGAGGGCGCGGAAAATTTGCGTCAGCTTGCCCCAAGTGGAGCGCGTTTCTAACTGCCAGCGCAATCGTGCGAACTGCATGGTCAGGGTGCTGCCGCCGCCCAGTTTCCGGCCCGTCAGCACGCCCCAGGCCGCCCGCAGCAAGGAACGCGGGTCCGCACCGGAGTGACTAAAGAACCGCCGATCCTCCATCTCTAACGTGGCGGTCAGCAACTCGGGGGACAACTCATCCCAGTGCGCGGGCAGGCGATATTTCCCATCGCTGGTGAGGGTGAGATAGAGCACTTGGCCATTGCGATCCAAGACCACGCGGGAAAACTCTAGCCCTGGCGGCAGCAGTGCAGGCCGTGGCAGCAGCCCCCAACCAGCCACCAGCAAGGCCAAGAGTAGCAGCGCCCGCCGCAGCCAACGCACTTTGTTTGGCATTACCTTCATTCTCTGGGCAGCACGGTGAATTTCCCACCCACGCCATGGCCATGCACGGCTTGGTCATACATGCTTTCCGCATACGCTGGGGGCACGGTAAACGAGCCTGCGCAGGTGGGTCGGACGGCATAGGTAAACGTCCGCGTCTGATTGTCATTCAACTCACAGAAAAGCAGCGCGCGGTCTTCCCGCACGTCCACATATTCCGTGCCGGGCAGCGTGGTGAGCCCCGGACGCAGCGCGTGTTCCTCCGTTTGCGGGGCGAAATCGAAGCCTCCCGGCAGCAGTTCCGTGAGCGCCAGATGCGGCTGCCGCACGGCTCCCAGATTCCGCACGGTCACATTTACGAGCAAGAAATCTCCCACCTTGGCCAGCGCCACGGGCTGACCTTTGAGATCCGTAATTTCATGATAGGCTTCCAGCGTATGTGCTTCCGCTTTCGTAGGGACCACGTGATCGAAGCCCGTCTCGATCGTCTGGAACCAAGCACCCAGGCGGGGCACATCTGCGGTGCGGGCTAAGAAGAAACGCGCGCTCCCAGCATTTAACTTAGCCGTGAGCAATCCCGCCGCTGGCTCCGCTAACGTCTTGCCCGCTTGCGCGATGCCCGCTTTCACGCCACTGGCCTTTGCCAGCCCCGCGTAGGCTTTCAGCGCCTGCACGCTCCACGCCGCAGAGAGCGTGTGGAAGTCACCAGACTCAATCATTGCTGTCAGCGGCTGCAATTCCTCATAGCCAAATTTACCAGCGATCTCTGGGAAATGGCGACAGAGAATGGTAAAGATCATGGCCTCATTCGTGAGCGGAGAATCATAGTAGTCCGCCCAACTGAGCTTAGGCGCAGGCCGCGCGCGCGCAGTGCGATGCAGTTCCATCAATTGCTTGGCCTCCGGCTCTTGCTTCAGCAGCCGCCACGTGGCCGCTAGCCAAGCGGCAGAGCTATCCCGATGCCAAATTTCCGGCGGCACCTTAGCTGCGAGGAAGTCACTGAGCTTCAAGGCGTAGTTGGTGGTTACTTCCTCATTGCGGGTTAGAAGATAAATGGCGGCGGCCTGGAGATTGGCCTCGCGCTGCGTTTGCCAGTAGGAAAAGCCGCCGTTGGAATTCCGCTCTGGCGGGCTGAGCTTGGCATCGGCGGTGTGGCGGAGATGGCGCAGGGCGGCATCGAACATCGGCCCGGGCACGGCAAAGCCGCCGGCCTTCGCTTCCGTTAGGAATTGCGTGACATAGATGCTGAGGAAGTCGAAATCCCCCCCATTTTCCGGCCCCCAATAACCGAAGCCGCCATTGGCTCCTTGGCGTCTGGAAAGCTGGCTAATCGCGCTCTGGATGGCCTTGGTGGCTTCCGCTTTTTCCATCCCAAAGTTGGCATCATCTCGCAGCACTAACCAGGGCCACGCACGGCTAGTGATCTGCTCACTACAGCCATGCGGATACTCCCGCAGGTAAGTGGCCAAGCCCCGCGCTAAGCCTAACGGGGTGGTGGAAATGACCGCCTCCCGCTGGGCAAACTGCGGATAGAAATCATGTTCTACCGCCACCGTATGATCGTCCGCGCGGAACCATCCGCTCTGCACCACCGCCGCGCGCAGCGTGCCCGGACGCACGCTCAGCGTGCTCCGCTGGGACACGGATTCCCCCGCAGCCGTGGAGGTAAAAGTGATCTCCGCATTGCCTAACTCCGGCGTGGCCTGCAGGCGGAAATGCAGCGTGACTTCTTTCCCCACGGGAATGGTGGCTAGCTCCGCAGGTTGCTCCACCATTGTTATGCCTCCCGTGCATTCTGCTTTGAGGTGAATTTGATCCGTGGTGGCCGCGCCTTCCAGTTGATTCGCCACCGTCACACTAGCCGTGAATTCATCCCCTGGGGCGGCAAAGAAGGGGGCGTTAGGCGTGAGCACGAAGGGGCCTTTTACAATGGTGTGCTGCTGCGCCACGCCCACTGCATCCAGCGCCACGGCGGTGGCCATGATGTTCAGTGCTCCCGCGAAATAATCGGGTACTTGATAGGCCACCTCATGACGCTCTGGCCCGCACTCTAGCAGTCCGCTCCAGAAGACGATGGGAGCCGCGCGCTTCCGCTTGAAAGGATTCAACCCGAGCTTGAGTTCCGGCGGCTCCAGGCCGTCTCCGCCCGTGGCCAAGGCCTTCTTTAATAAGGTAAATTCTGGCATCAGCAGGTCTAGCAGTTGATACGTTTCCACCTCTAGCGCGGGCTTGTGTAGCAGTTCCGTGAGCGGCTGTGGAGCAGTGTAATTCGTGACGCGATGGATGCCCTCATCCACCGCCCAGACGAGGATGCGGGCGGGTCGCGGCGTGCTGTAGCCGATGACCACGCGCTCCCCCGGACGCACGCCGGCAGGCGCGTCTAGCGTGACGGCTAAGTGCCGCCGATCTTGCACCACGCGGAACGCCGCCACGCCAGTGCTCAGCGGATTCGTGAACACCTCTGGGGAGTCCAGCGCCCGCACAAAAGTGACGTGAACATACGCCCCGCCCTCTAGTCCAGCAGGCACGGTGATTTGTTGCACACTGGCCGCCGCGTCGGATTTAAACCACTGCGCAGCGAGGACTTTTTCCCGCTCGATGGTCAGTAATCCGGCTCCGGCAAACGGAGCTTTCAGCGAGACGCTCAGCGGTTCTCCCGGCTTCCAGGCTTGATCCGGGAGCGTGAGTTCTAACTCGGAGTCGCGCTCTAGGCTGCGCGTGGGCTCGCCCGTGCCCACGATGTTGAAAGCCACCGTGCATTGCCCTACGCCCAGCACATCCCGCCATTCATAACGGAAATCTCCCACGTTAGTCACAGGCAGATCCACCTTCACAGCGGACGCAGGCAGCGAGCCGTCCACCGTTTCTAGTTCCCGATCCCGCGCCACCGAAAGGTAGGCCAGGGTGCCATTATTCTGCTTGGTTAGCACGGAAACATAATGCGTCTCCACGAGCACGCGCTTGAGCCCCGGAGCAGCCACCAGCTTAGCATCTGGGCCGATGGCTTGAATCTGGAAAGCGCGCGGCACGCCCTTGGGGATGAAGTGCAAATCACCATTCGCCTTCCAGCCTAGCAAGTGCGTTTGGTGGGAAACGAGCGTTTGCAGCGAGCCGCTCACCCCGCGTCCACCATCCGCTTCAAAGCCTTCTAGCTCCACCGTGGCGCGCAGCAGCGGAGCCGTGTGGGCTTCCATGGCTAACGTAAATGAGGCTTTGCCATCCGCGTCGGTTTTGGTTTCCCCCAGATCCATTTCCATCTGTGACACGTGGTCCGCCTTGGGTAAGGCAAACGTCCAATCCGGCCACTGCGCAAAGACTGGGGCCGCTGGCGTGAGGCGCAGTTTCCCCGTCACGCGACGGTCCTCTGCTGCGATGCCGAAGAGCGTTTGCAACTCCACCTCTGCGCTCAGTTGCTCTGGCGAGACCCACGCAGCGGTGTCAGGCGCAGGGGAAAAGTGGGTGGTGAGTTTCAAGCGATTCGGCTGGAATTCCTCCACGCGCACGAACGTGTGACCCAGTGCAGAGTCCTCTCCCCGGCGGCCCTGCGCTGGGCGTTGCAGCTCAATGCGCCAAACGCCCGTGGGGGCAGTTTCCGCCGTAGGGAGGCTGATGGTGTTGAATCCATCTGCGCCTAACGCCAGCGGGAAACGGCCCGCCTCCTCCTCCTTCGCATTCATCAACACAACCTCCACTGGCAAGCCCGTCAGCGTGCCCGCCCAGTCGCGTTGGCGCACGATGGTGGCGAGTTGGATCGGATCTCCGGGGCGGTAAATGCCGCGCTCCGTAAACAGAAAAGCATTGAGCGCAGCGCCATCGCTAGCATTCACGCCCCCGGTGTCGAAGCGGCTCGTTTCCACATGCCGATCACTGCGGGACCAAGCCAGGAAGGCTAGATCCGCGTCCTTCCGCGCCACTAACGCCACGGGTTGTTGCTCCCGCTGGAGCCCTTCTAAGGAGGTTAGGGAGGCGTGCCCTTGGGCATCAGTAGTGGCTGTTTGTAGCACCTCTCCATTGCGTGCTAGGGCCGTCAGTTGCACGCCCGCCACGGGCTCGCGGGCAGAGAAAGATTGCACATAAACATCGCGTGAGCCGCCCGCATTTGCCTTCACGATCACCCCCAAATCCGTGATGAGCACGAAGCGGCGGTCCATCTCTTTCTCTTCCTGTTCGTATGATAGTTCCTCATCGGAACGGTCATTCCTTCGATAATACCGATCTTCATCACTGGCGTGTGGCCGTTCTGGTAACATAATCCATTCAGGGTCGTCACCCACTCCAGGCGGACGATCCTCAGCGGTCCGCCTCCGCACGCCCTGCACGACCAAATAAAACAAGCCATGCGTCTCTGCGGGTTCTCCAGTGGTTAATGCTGGGCCGAAATCAAAGCTCGAGTAATTCGCTTCATAATCATTTTTCTTACCAATATCCTGCACGGATTGATGGAAATGGGCGATGTCTTCAAATCCAAAACTGCCTCTGAATTCTGGGTTTTCAAAATTCCCTTTCGTCTGGCTAACTAGGTGATTGATCTGGTCCGCAGGGATTCTTCCTAACGTGTATTTTAGATGCGCATAGCCACGGGACTTTAGGTTCAATTTCCGTTCGCCATTGAGCGCCAGGATACCGCCTCTGCCTAACACCTGGGCGGACTTGGGGAACTCTGGCACGTCGATGATAGCCGCGAATTCCTCCCGCGTGCTGAAGCCGCCGGGAGCCGCTGTTTCTTTGGGGATTCTGACGTAGAGTGGGCCGGGCTCTTGGGCCGGCAGACGGAAGCCGAACCAAGTGCTGACGGGGGCGGGATGATCTCCACCCATGTAGGTTAGGGGGACGCGCGTGGCCTTGGCTATGACGTTGGCGGTCACGTTCGTGGCGCTCCAGGGCTCGCCTTCCGGCGGCGGTGGGGGGAGTCGCCAAGCCTCGGCAAGTTTGGCGATGTCTGCACCGCGCGCGTCGATGCTGCTTTCAAAGAAGACGAACTGTTGGGGGTCGCCTTGCGCGTTGTTTACTAACTGGGGACGGGCTTCTTTAAAATAGAACGCCGAGTAGCGGGAGGGCGCGGTAAGTTTGACGGTGAAATCAATGGCCGTGGGATCGCCCCCAGTGAGGGGAATGAGGCCCTTGGTGATGTCAAAGCGCACCAGATCTTCCTTGTCCCCAGGCTTGATGAGTGGGGAGCGGAGGAAGAAACGCAGCGGATTCTTTTCATCCGCCACGACCTGTGGCTGGCCGCCTTCGGTGAACAACGGCGTGGTGCTGAGGTTCTTCACGGTAAAATGCCGCCGTACTTCATCCAAGGCCACAGGCTGGCTGAAGAGCACGGTGGCGGTGAGTTGTTGCAAGGAAGGCGTGCTTGGGTCCACGTAAAATGACGTTTCTCCAAAGACCGCCGTGAGCCGGGGGGACTCCATATCCGCCCAGTTCGTATGCTGCAGCAGCACCTTGCAATCCGTCATCAAGCCCGTGCCGCTGAACGTGATTTCATACGTCCGAGGAGCCAGCCATAAGCCCTGTGGCTCGAACCCCAAGCGCGTGGAGTAGTCCCACCGCCAACGTCCTGGCACCTCTGGGGTGAGCTTCACAGTATTTGCTAAGGCGGCCTTGCCTAACAAGTCTGCGGGAGCTGCGGGGCCGCTGAAATCAATCGACAGCGCGCGGCCCGTGGCCTGCTGCCGGGGCTCATTCCAGTTGATGCAGCCCCAATTCACGCGGGCGGTGAGCGCGCGGATGGGGCGATTGCTAGTATCCTGTGCATCAGGCGACTGGGCCCAGATGGACAGACCGATAATCATCACGCAGCAGGCGCTGGTGAGACGTGTGAGAGCCCGAATGGGGCGAGAGGTAAAATTGCACATGAGAGTGGAACGTCAGTAGGAACGTCCATCTATCAAGACCCGCAGGATTTTGTAAAAAATGTATTGGCCGAGCCCGGTGGAGCGAGGCCCTAGTTAGCTCAGTTCCGCCCGCACCTTGAGGCCGGGGAGATCTTGGAAATGTTGATCTGGTGAGATCAGCACCGCACCTATTTGAATGGCAGCATGAGCGATGATGAGATCCGTCAGGGGCCGATTCCCACCCACGCTACGGTCCACCTCCCAAGCAAAATCCGCAATCTCGTGCCACGTTTTGGAGGTGGTAGGGACCTCCGGCACGATGTCGAAGAAGGCTTTCATTTCCTTGCGTAGCTGCGCATTTTTAAAGCCCCGCAACACCTCTGCGCGAATGATCCCACAGTTATAGAGATCGCCATTATTTAGGTAGGGGATTAATACTTGGCGGATATCCACCCCGGCCCGCAAGTGCTCAATATAGACTGCAGAATCCACGATGATAGGTGTGGTCATACGTTATCTCAGCACTTGACTATAGCGGACCTCACGGCGGCGGAGTTTCGTGACGTCAAAGTCAGGATCGATGGCATCGTGGAGCGTGGCTGCGGACCAGGGATGCTCCCGGATGTCCTTGATGACGGCTAGGCGTTCACCTTCCGTGAGTGCCCAATCGATGGCTTCTTTGCGGGTAGTGAAATGCATCAAACGCATGATGTTCTCCAGTTTCCCTTCGTCTAATTCAACTGTGGTCTTGGTTGTTTTCATATATGGGCATTAGTATGGCCATCTCTCCCGTAGTCAATTTCTTTTTCGTATTTTCACTCCCCAATCCTAAATCATGGGGCCAGCCTCGCATACTTTTCGCGCCTTGCGTCCGCTGCTCACAGCCCACACTCTCTGCAATTTTGTCATTCCCATGCCCACCTCCAAACTCCACGCCCCGGCCTGCGCTTGGCTCATAGCCGCCACAGCCGTTTGGGGTCTGAGCTTTCCTTTGTTAAAGGTGCTGCATCTGCGCCATGCAGGGGTGGATAGTCCGTGGGTCATTTCCTGTTGGACGTTAGTGACACGGTGTGCGCTAGCCGCATTGGTGCTGGCGATATTTCAGCCGCAGGCCTTACGGCGGATCACCCGGGCAGAGGCGTGGCAGGCGCTAGGGCTGGTGCTCACGGGCGGTCCTGGACTGCTCCTCCAAGCAGATGGGCTGGCCAGCACGGAGGCCAGCACGAGCGCTTTCCTAACGCAGTTCTATTGTGTGCTGCTGCCATTGATCGCGGCGGTGCGCAGCCGGGCTTGGCCGCCCGCCCGCACGTTGGTCTGCACCACGCTAGTGCTAGTGGGTATGGGCATCTTGGCTAAGCTGAGTTGGGGGGATCTGCGTTTGGGGCCAGGGGAATGGAAGACGCTGCTAGCGGCTACGATTTTCACGGGGCAAATTTTACTGCTAGAGGTTCCCGCGTTCAGCGCGAACCGCAGCAGCACCATCACGGTGCTGAGCCTCGCAGGCACAGCCCTGCTCGCGTTGGCCTTCGCAGCACCCGCCACGGTGGATGGGGCGGGCTTGCTAGGGCGCTGGATGCAGCCTGCAGAGCTGGGCATCCATCTAATCATCGGTCTGGGCTGCACGCTCTTTTCCTATCTGATGATGAACCATTGGCAAAAACATGTGACCGCTACTGAGGCCGGATTGATCTATTGTTTGGAGCCAGTGTTCACCGCCTTGTTGGTGCTCTTCCTGCCGGTGTGGTTAGGAAATTATGCCCACATCGATTATCCTAACGAGAGCCTCACGTGGTCGTTAGTGGTGGGCGGCGGACTGGTGACGCTGGCCAATGTGGTGCGGCAACTGCGGCGGTAACCGCTAGGTCACGCTGGTCCACGCGGATTTTTTCATCCAGTAGTTTTTCGTAACCAGAAAGAGGATCAGGAGCGATACGCTGCCGTAGAGCCCCTGCACGATCAGGCCCCAGAACGCTCCGACCAGAGCGTGATGGACTCATCAGCCCGCCAACCGGACTGAACAAAGATGAGGCTCAGCACCGCCCCCGGAGCAAAGATCATCCAGATGCCCGCCAGCACGATGAGCCTCGGCGGCCCGTCCACGGCGGAACGCAGCGCAAAGCCTTCTGCGAGAGTGCGCGTGTAAGGATCAAACATCGCCAAATTACTCACCGGAGCACCGCATTGCCAGCAGGTGTAGGCTAGGGGACGGTTCTCCGCCAAGCAGGACGCGCAGAGGCACGTTTCGGGCAGCAGG
Organism: Verrucomicrobiales bacterium; assembly: GCA_043757865.1. GTDB lineage: Bacteria > Verrucomicrobiota > Verrucomicrobiia > Verrucomicrobiales > V1-33 > JAGNEJ01. The sequence goes on from JAYVOP010000167.1 coordinate 16,773, forward strand.
ATTTCGGATTCATCAGTGGCATTCATGGGCAAGGCAGCGCACGGATCAGCGGGTCTGACCAGCGCATAATTTCGCTGGCCCCGCGTGGACGGTGCGCTACGACTGGGCATGATTTTCTCTCTCGCCTCACGCATTCTCGGCACCGTGGACCCGCGGCTCATGGGCAAGCTCGCTTGGAACTTTGGCTTCAAGGGCGCGCGCAGTGTGATGCTCTTTAAACAACGCCTCAAACAAGGCGAGGTCTTCCCCGCCTTCCTCTACCTCAGCATCATCAACTCCTGTAATCTCCGCTGCCAAGGCTGCTGGGTGGACGTGGCCGCCCCGCGCAATCTCATTTCCCTGGAGGAGCTGAATCGGCTCGTCAATGATGCCCGGGAGCATGGCAATAGCTTCTTCGGCATCCTCGGGGGCGAGCCCTTCCTGCACCCGCAACTGATGGACTTCCTCGCCCAACACCCGGACTGTTATTTCCAACTCTTCACCAATGGCCAGATGATAACGGAGAAAGTGGCCAAGCAACTCCGCCAGTTAGGCAACGTCACGCCACTGGTCAGTATCGAAGGCACGGAGGACGTGAGCGACCTCCGCCGCGGCAACAAAGACGTCCTCACGCGCACCCTGCGGGGGCTGCAAAATTGCCTCAACGAAAAGCTCCTCACCGGCGTGGCCACCAGCCTCTGCCAGACCAACATCGACGATCTACTAACCGAGGCTTGGTTGAAAAAACTCATCGGCTGGGGCGTGCATTACGCGTGGTATCACACCTACCGCCCCGTGGGGCCTAACATCGCGCAGGACCTCGCGCTGCGGCCAGATCAACTCGTGCGCATTCGGCAGTTTGTCACTAGCATGAGAGCGAAAATGCCCATCGCCTTGATTGATGCCTACTACGATGATCGGGGTCGCGCTCTCTGTCCCATGGCCACGGGCATCTCCCACCACATCAGCCCCGGCGGACACGTGGAGCCGTGTCCCATCATTCAGTTTGCCAAAGAAAACATCACGGAATCACGCGGCATCTACGACGTGCTGACCAAGTCCACCTTCCTCCAAGACTTCCGTAAAGTCACTGCGCAGCACACCCGCGGCTGCATCGTACTAGAGCGCCCAGACATCGTTAAAGCCTTAGCCCTGAAACACGGGGCCAAAGACACCACCCAACGCGGCACCGCCATCGCAGAACTCGACGCCATGATCCCCCGCACCAGCCAACACCTCCCCGGCTCAGAGATCCCGGAGCAGCATTGGATGTATCGCCTCGCCAAGAAATATTTCTTTAACGACTTCGGAGTCTACGACCAAGGCTGAGCCGGGATTGCCTACGCCTTTGCCAGCCGCATCATCAGGTCCTTGCTCTCCACAGTGTTGCCTACGGCCACTAGTAGCTCTTGCACGGTGCCGTCCGTGGGGGCGGTTACGGTGGTGAACATTTTCATGGCTTCTAGGGTGAGCAGGGCGTCGCCTTCTTTTACTTTGTGGCCTACGCTGACTGCGATGCTGGCGACCATGCCGGGCATGGGGGCTCCGATTTGGAGGGGGTCGGCGGGGTCAGCTTTGGGTTTGGTGACAGCGGTGGAATTGACGGATTTATCCTGGACGCTGACGTGGCGGGGGTAGCCGTTGAGTTCGAAAATGGCGGTGCGTTGGCCGCTGGCGTCGGGCTCGTTGAGGTTGAGGAGCCGGGCAAATAATGTTTTGCCAGCTTCTAGGCTGATGGTGATTTCCTCCTTGTCCTTTAGTCCGTAGAAGAAGGCGGGCGTGGGCAGCACGCTGATGTCGCTGTGGGCTTTGCGGAATTTTTGGAAGTCGGCAAAGACCTGCGGATACATGAGGTGGCTGTAAAGGTCGTCGTCCGTGGGGTCTTTGATTCCTAACGAGGCGCGGGTGGCGGCTAGGTCCACTTTTTCTGCACGTTCTCCGGGGCGGTTAGTGAACGGCTCGCGTTTGCCGAGGATGATCTTCTGCACGTCCGCTGGCCAGCCGCCCATGGGCTGGCCGAGGCCGCCCTGGAGCATGTCGATGACGCTTTCTGGGAAGCTGGTGCCTGCTGGCAGGCTGTCTAGGTAGCTGCGGGCGTCTCCTGGTTTCACGCCACGGGTAATCATAAACATACACATATCGCCCACCACTTTGCTGGAGGGGGTTACTTTGACAATATCTCCAAAAAGTAAATTAACCTCAGCATACATCCGGGCGATTTCTGGCCAGCGATGGCCGATCCCCATGCTCTCGGCTTGTTCTTTTAAATTCGTGTATTGGCCGCCTGGCATTTCATGTAGATAGACCTCGGCAGTGCCATAAGGTTCGGCGGTATCGAATGGCTTATAATAAGAACGCACATGCGCCCAGTAGTCGCTGAACTCTTGGAGGGCGTCTGCGTCTAGCAGGGTATCCCGTTCCGTGTGTTGGAGGGCGGCTACGATGCTATTTAAATTCGGCTGACTGGTGCAGCCGCTCATGCTGGAGATGGCCGCATCACACACGTCCACGCCAGCCTCCGAGGCAGTGAGGATGCTGCTCGCATTGATGCCGCTGGTATCGTGGGTGTGGAAATGGATCGGCAGGCCGACTTCCTTTTTCAGGGCCTCCACCAGCTTCTTGGCAGCAAAGGGACGGCAGAGTCCGGCCATGTCTTTGATGCAGAGCATGTGCGCGCCCATCTTCTTCAACTCTTGGCCTAACTGGACGTAATATTTCAATGAATACTTATCCCGCTTAGGGTCCAGGATGTCGCCCGTGTAGCAGATGGTGCCCTCGCAGATGGACTTCGTTTCCTCCCGCACGGCCTGCATGGCTTCGGTGAGATTCGGCAGGTAATTCAGGCTGTCGAAGATGCGGAAAATGTCCATGCCGTTCTGGGCGGCGTGCTTGATGAAGCCCCGCACCACATTGTCAGGATAGTTGGTGTAACCCACCGCATTACTGCCCCGGAAGAGCATCTGGAAACAGATGTTAGGCACCCGCTCGCGCAGTTGGCGCAGGCGTTCCCAGGGGCATTCCCGCAGGAAACGCATGGCGGTATCAAACGTGGCCCCGCCCCACATTTCCATGGAAAACAGTTGGCTAGCACGACGGGAAACAGCATCCGCCACGGCCAGCATATCGTAACTGCGGACGCGGGTGGCCAGCAGGCTTTGGTGCGCATCACGGAAGGTGGTATCCGTGAGCAGCAGGCGTTTTTCCGCTTGGACCCAATCCGCAAATTTTTCTGGGCCTAACTCGTCCAGGAGTTGCTTGGTGCCGGGTGCGGGAGCCAGCTTGTGATCCCATCCGACCTTGGGCGCAGCGGTAAATGGCTTGGCGGGTTTGTAGCCTTTGGCGTTCGGATTTCCGTTCACGGTCACCTCCGCTAGGTAGCTTAGGAGCTTGGTGGCGCGGTCTTTACGGTTTTCAAAATGGAAAAGCTGCGGGTTGGTATCAATGAAGCGCGTGGTGGCGGCACCGGCCCGGAAGATGGGGTTGGAAATGACATTTTCCAAGAAAGGGATGTTCGTTTTCACGCCTCGGATGCGGAACTCCCGGAGGGCGCGGTCCATGCGATTGAGCGACTGTTCATACGTCCGGCCATAGGTGGTGACTTTCACTAGCATGGAGTCATAATACGGCGTGATGACCGCGTTTTGCGTTCCCAGTGCGCCATCCAAGCGCACGCCGAATCCGCCTGCGCTGCGATAGGTGAGGATCTTCCCGAAGTCTGGTGTGAAACTATTGGCCGGGTCTTCGGTGGTGATCCGGCATTGAATGGCGAACCCACTTTTCTCGATCTTGTCCTGCGCAGGTAAGCCCAGCGGTTCCTGATGCAGCTCGTAGCCCTGTGCGATTAAAATTTGCGAACGCACAATGTCGATGCCCGTGACCTCCTCCGTCACGGTGTGCTCCACCTGGATGCGCGGGTTCATTTCGATGAAATACCAGTCGCCCGTTTCCACATCCACGAGATACTCAACAGTCCCGGCGTGCGTGTAGTTTACGGCCTTGGCGATCTCCACGGCACTAGCACACAGGCCGTCGATGACCTTCTGATCAATGCCAAAGCTAGGCGCTTGTTCGATGACTTTTTGGTGGCGACGTTGCACGCTGCAATCCCGCTCATGCAGGTGCAGCACATGGCCGTGCTTATCCGCGAGGATCTGCACTTCGATGTGCTTGGCCTTGCCCACGAATTTCTCTAGAAACACCGCCCCATTGCCGAAGGAGCGCTTGGCCTCCGTGCTGGCATCGTCCAGCAGGCGCTCCAGATCTTCCGCCTTCTGCACCACGCGCATCCCGCGTCCGCCTCCGCCGAATGCGGCTTTGATGATCAGCGGGAAACCAATTTTCTGCGCAGCGGCCTTGGCCTCCGCCAAGTCTTCCGTGGCCTCCGGCGTGCCTTGCAGCGTGGGAACCTTGAGTTGATCCGCCACATTTCGCGCAGCGGTTTTGTCTCCCATTCGGTGGAGCACCTCCGGCTCTGGGCCGATGAAAATGATCCCTTCCCGCTGGCACGCAGCGGCAAAATCTGGGTTCTCACTCAGGAAGCCATACCCTGGGTGAATGGCGTCCACGCCCTTCTCTTTAGCCAGCATGACGATGCCTTCTATATCCAAATAAGCGCCCAGCGGCCCCTTGTCCGCATTGAGTTGGTAAGCCTCGTCCGCCTTGAAACGATGCGGGCAGAAGCGGTCTTCATTGGCATAAATGGCCACCGTTCGAATGCCTAATTCCGTAGCCGCCCGCATGACGCGGATGGCGATTTCCGAACGGTTGGCGACCAGCAATTTCTTGATGGGGCGAATGGTGTTAGTGGCGGCGGCGGGTGAGGCAGATTTCTTGGCAGGCATATGGATGAGGGAAAGGGTGGCGGAATGACGGCGGGAGGTGAGCTTTTGCAAATAGTTCCTGTGAATTGTCGGTTTGAGGGCAGGGGAGGCCGCAGCTCCAGCAGATTCCTCGCCACATAATTACTTGCGCCCCCAGACCCGCTCTCTAGTCTGCCGCTCCCCCAAGCCTGGGGAGTTTTTCAGCCCCATTTCCCCTGTTCTCCTGTGAGCGATCCTAACGACCGTATTGAATCTATTAACGTTGCTGACGAGATGTCCAAGTCCTTCTTGGAATACTCGATGTCAGTGATTATTTCCCGTGCTCTGCCTGATGTGCGAGATGGCTTGAAGCCTTCTCAGCGGCGGATTCTGTATGCGATGAGCGAGCTTTCACTGTGGCCGAATAAGAAGCCTTATAAATGTGCGAAGATCTGCGGTGACACGTCGGGGAACTACCACCCGCACGGAGAATCGGTGATTTACCCTACGCTAGTCCACATGGCGCAGCCTTGGGCCATGCGAGAAACGTTGATCGAGGGGCAGGGGAACTTTGGTTCTATGGATGGCGATACGGCGGCTGCCATGCGTTATACGGAGGCCCGTCTGACGCATCTGGGCACGGCTCTGCTGGATGACATGGATAAAGATACCGTCGATTTTGTGCCGAACTATGATGAGCGACTCACGGAGCCAACGGTGTTTCCGGCGGCATTTCCTAACCTGATTGTTAATGGGGGCACGGGGATTGCGGTGGGCATGGCCACGAATCTCGCTCCGCATAATCTGGGCGAAGTGGTGGATGGCATCTGCGCGCAAGTGGACCGGCCTAATATCACGAATCTGGAGCTGATGGAATACATCAAGGGGCCGGATTTCCCTACGGGTGGCTTCATTCTGGGGAAGGCGGGCATCACGCAATACATGACCACAGGCCGTGGGCAGGTGAAGGTGCGGGGGAAGGTGGAGATTGAAGAAGGTGATAATGGTCGGGAGCAGATCATCGTGACGGAGGTGCCGTATAATACGAATCGCGCCACGCTGATGATCCGCATTGGTGAATTGGCGAATGAGAAAATTTTACCGGAAATTTCCGCAGTGCGGGATGAGTGTTCGGAAACGACCCGGATCGTGATCGAGCTAAAGAAAGATGCCCGGGCGCAAGTGGTGGTGAATAATTTATATAAATACACTGCGCTGGGCGGCAGCTTTAGTGTGAATATGTTGGCGATTGATAATCGGAAGCCACGTCTTCTGACCATGCGGGATGCTATTTCCTGTTATATTGAGCATCGTCGGGAAGTGGTGCTGCGGCGGACGAAGTATCTGCTGCGCAAGGCTGAGGACCGGGCGGAGATCTTGGAGGCGCTGCTGCTGAGCAGTTCGCAGATTGATGATTTCATCAAAATGATCCGGGATTCTAGTGATCGGCAAGAAGCAGAAGGGAAGATTAAGCAATATAGTTTCACGCAAGATGCCGCACTTGGATTAGGCGTGGTGATGCACAGTCAGCCGCATTTCCGGGACGGGAAATATTACTTTAGTGATCGTCAGGTGAAGGCGATTGTGGAATTACAGCTCTATAAGCTCACCAGCTTAGAGCGACATAAGGTGAAGGCGGAGTATGATGAAGTCATGCTAGAAATTGCCGACTACATGGACATCATCGCCAACGAGTCCCGCGTGATGACAATCATCAAGGAGGAGCTGCAAGTCATCAAGGCCAAGCACGCCACGC
>JAYVOP010000168.1:0-23158 GCA_043757865.1 Verrucomicrobiales bacterium
TAGGCCGCCATGGGGCCTAGATAGCTGACCACGGGTAGGATGGCGGTCTTCAGCGCGTGGCCGTAGATCACTTGGCGCTCGGTTAGGCCCTTGGCACGGGCGGTGCGGATGTAGTCTTTGGAGAGCACTTCCACCATGCTATTACGCATCAGCCGCGCCACGTTAGCGCCATAGTAGAGCGCGAGGCAAGTGGCGGGCAGCACCACATATTTCCACCCAAACCAGCCGCCGACGGGAAACCATCCTAACCACAGCGAGAAGACCAGCACTAACAGCGAACCGGTCACGAACGTGGGTGTTGAAATACACAGCATCGCTAGCATCTGCGTCCAGCGGTCGCCCGCCTGTTGCTTCCTGGAGGCGGCATAAGCGCCCGCGAGGATGCCGCCGACGGAGGCCAGCAGGAAGGCCACCCCGCCTAGTTTGCAAGAGATGGGCAAGGCCGCGCCCAGGATTTCTGTGACGGGGAAATTCTGCGCTTTCATGGACACGCGCAGGTCTCCGTGGAGCAGATCGTCCATGTAGCTGACGTAATTCTGCCACTTGGTGCCGCCCATTTTAAATTGTTCTAACTTGGCTTGATGTTGGGCCGCGGTCTGATTCTTTTCTCCATCGAACGGCCCCCCCGGCACGGCTTGCAGCAGGTAAAAGACCAGCGTGATCGCGCAGAAAAGCACGATGACCATGGAGACAAGCCGTTTGAGGAGGAAGCGCAGCATGGGTGAAATTTACAGCGGAGACCAGCCGGAGAGCGCGCGTTGCAGGGCCGCCGTTTCCCGCCACTGGGAATCATCCCGCAGGTCCGCACTGCTCTCAAAGGGCACGATGCGGAAGCGCCCATCGCGCGTGGCCACCACGCCGCTGGCCGCCGTGGGGTCGGCGATGGCATTCCACGCACACTCGGCAAAGTGCGCGGCTAGGATGGCGTCCGCAGGATCGGGGCGGCCCCCACGTTGGAGGTGGCCTAACACGTTAGGGCGCACTTCCACGTCGGCATCGCCAGCGGCATTTTGATGGCGGGTGAAATATTTCTCTAACTCGTCCGAGAGGACATAGGCCGGGCACGTTTTCGTGGGTGGATCGAACTCTACGCCTTCGGCTATGAGAATGATGGTGTGCGTGCGGCCCTTCTGCATGGCTGCTTCCACCTCCGTGGCCATGCGCAACATGCGTTCTTTAGTGAGGATGCCTTCCTCAGGAATGATGGCATACTCCGCCCCAGACGCGATGGCCGCTAACTGGGTGAGTTGGCCGCTTTTCCGCCCCATGGTTTCCAGCACCATGACGCGTCGATGACTGCGTGCCGTGTCTTTAAAATGATCCACCGCCCACACCACCGTGGCCACGGCACTATGCACGCCCAGCGCCATTTCCGTGACGGGCAGGTCGTTATCAATCGTGGAGGGAATGCCCACCACCTTCAGCCCGCCTTCTTTCACTAACGCCTGCGCGCCTGCTAGGGAGCCATCGCCTCCGCAGATGATGAGGTTCCGCACTCCCAGATCTTTCAGCAGTTGGATTACCTGCTGCCGCAGCGCGGGCTCCTTTTTAAATTCCTTCGACCGCGCGCTCCGCAGTAAGATTCCGCCAGTGACGACCAAACCCGTGACCGCCGGGTTATTCATCAGCACGAGATCTTGATCGGCATTGAGCAAGCCTTCAGAGCCAGGCCGTTGCACGATCTGCTCCTTGATTTTCTCCAGCGTAATCTCTCCACGCTCCAGCCGCCGCGCCGCGCGCACCAGCCCCTTGTAACCGTCCATGACTCCTAACACAGGGAGTTTAAAACGATTATTAGCCAAGCGCACAATGGCGCGCAGCAGGGAGTTCATGCCGGGTGCGTCTCCACCGCTAAATAAGACGGCGGTTAAATTTTCTGGGAGGGATGCCATAAGCCTTACCCTCCTAAAGAGAAACCCCCAGAGGGAAAGTGGAAATCCGCCCTTATAAGTAGCCGCCGCCGTTTGTCGCTGCGAGCTGGAGCTTGCGTTTGACCGAAAGGCGCTATGCTGTGGGATGCAGTTTATTCAATTAGAACCCATTTATCAACAACGGGTCTGGGGTGGGCGAGAGCTAGAACGCTTATACCAGCGGACCTTGCCCGCCGATGGACAGCCGTATGGTGAATCCTGGGAGGTGGTAGACCGGCCAGAGGCGCAGAGCATCGTGCGCAGTGGACCGCTGGCGGGCCGCACGCTGCATGAGCTGTGGACGCAGCAGCAGACGGAAATTTTCGGCTCGGATGCACCAACCACCGAGCGCTTTCCACTGCTCTTGAAGATCCTGGATGCGCGGGATGATCTCTCCCTCCAAGTGCATCCTCCAGCAGTGCTAGCGGCTAGCCTAAATGGGGAACCGAAGACGGAAATGTGGTTCATCGCGGACGCGGCGGCGGCCTCCACGCTGGCCGTGGGCGTGCAACCCGGGATGACTAGGGAGACATTCGCGGCGGCCTTGGAGGCTGGTTCCGTGGCCGCTGCGGTGCATCGGTTGCCAGTGGTAGCGGGCGATTTTATTTTCATCCCCAGTGGTCGTTTGCATGCCATCGGTGGCGACTTGGTGATCTTTGAGATCCAGCAAAACAGTGACACCACTTACCGCGTCTTTGATTGGAATCGGGTGGGGCTAGACGGCCAACCGCGCGCCTTGCACGTGGCGGAATCCTTGCAGTGCATTGATTACACGGACACGCAGCCCAGCGTTTCCCATGCGCATGACGGCGTGTTAGTAAACTGCGCTTACTTTACCACCGAACACTTTTCCCTAACCGCAGGACAGGAAATGCTCGTGGGTGGCCCCGCAGTGTTTCGGCTCCTAGCCGTGGTCGCTGGCGCTGGCCAGATGGACGGCGTGCGGCTGCACGCAGGCGATCATGGTCTCGTGCCCGCCGCCGCCTCCATGGCAGAACGCACGCTCCACGCGACTACGGATCTGGTGGTGCTGGTGATCGCCTTCCCCGTGAACGCTAGCCACTCTCCGGCATAAACGTCGGCAAGCTCACGCCCCGTAGCGGCGGGCAATTTCCCCGCACACTCGCAATGTGGATCTCCACATTCCGCGCGCCCCAGGCGTAGGCTTGGCGCACGAGTTGCGTGGCCTGCATGGGCACCAGCCAGAGGACGGATTGGCTGCGGAAATGTTGATCCAGCATGGCTTGGATCAGCGCTGCTAGCACCGCCTCGTCCGCACTGAGGCCTGGCCCTAACATGCGGGAAGCGGGATGCGTGCAGGCATTCAGAAAGCCCCGCATTTCCCCGCTGGCATCTTCATAGACGAGGCTGCGCCACGGTCCGCCCGTGTTGATGAAGTAATCATAGTCGTGCTGCCGACGGATGCCACTGAGGGCAAATTCCATGTCCGCCATGCGGGCCGCATCCGCAGCCGTGGCCGGGCGAAGGTGGGCGGCGGGACCAGGAAAACCTGCCGCTGGCACCACTAGCGTTACATCCTGAAACATGGCCTGTGGCACGAAGCCTAACTTGGTGTAAAGCGAGAATGATTCCAAATTTAGCGCGCTGGAAACCAAGCGCAGTGGCTGCTCCGGGGCCATGCGGATGATTTCCTCGAGCAAGGCCCGGGCCACGCCTTGCCGGGCCGCGCGCGGATGAGTGGTCACCACGCCGATGCCGGTATGCGTCTCCCGAGGATGATAGAAAATACTGCCTAGCAGCCGCCCGTCATCGTCCTGGGCCACCAAACAACATCCGGGGTCCAGCGACTCATAAATTTCCGTGAAAACCCGAAATGGTTTCCAGTCCATGCCGAAGCGATCCACATTCAGATTCACCCGATACCACGTGTCCAGCGCGGCATGGATGAGCTGCGCTAGCTCATCCCAAAGTGATGGGGTGAGGTGGGAAATTTTCATTTCCTAACGGGCACTCAACTGATCTTTCCGCCCTGCGGCATAAGCTCCGAACACCAGCGCGATCTGATCCCGCACCGCGCGGAAGACTGCTAACTGCTCCTCCTCTGTGCCCGTGGCGTGGGCCGGATCGGTGAAACCCCAGTGGTGACGATGGACTTGGCCAGGGAAAATGGGGCACACTTGATCCGCATTCCCACAGACGGTGATGACGGTTTCCACGTCTTGGGTGAGGAATTCTTCCAAGTGCTTGGAGCGATGCGTGGCGATGTCGAGGCCTACCTCCGCCATGGCTTGGATGGCCAGCGGATGCACGTAGCCAGCGGGCTTGGAGCCCGCACTGGCCACTTCCAGGAGATCCCCTGCGGCTGCGCGTAGCAGGCTTTCGGCTAGATGGGAACGACAAGAATTTCCGGTGCAGAGGATAAGGACGAGGGGCTTTTTCATAAATTTAGTTTGGGGATTCGGTGGTGCAGCAATGCCGGCCCCGCAGCAGCCACGCGGTGGGCACTGCCAGCAGTGCGCCCAGCACGGGAGCGGTGAGATAAATCCAGATCTGCCCCAGATCTTGCCCCACCAGCGCAGGCGCTAGAGAGCGAACCGGATTCATGGACGCCCCGCAGATGGGGCCAGCAAACAGGGCCTCCAGCCCGATGATGCCGCCGATGGTCAGCCCGGCGGTCAGGCCCTTTTCCTTGGCTCCACAAGACACATTCAACACGGCTAGCATGAGGAACCACGTGAGCAACATTTCCAGCCAGAAGCTCTGTCCGGTGGTGCCCAGCGGATGCGTGCTGCCTAACGTGGCGGCATCAGGAAACAGCCCCCGCAGCACCACACTAGCCAGCAGCCCGCCCACCAGTTGCGCCCCCACATAACCTAGCACATGACTCCACGGAAACCGTCCCGCCGCCGCGAATCCTAACGTCACGGCGGGATTCAAATGCGCGCCACTCAGGTCTCCAAAAACATGGATCAACGCCATGACTACGAGGCCAAACGTCAGCGCGACGCCCGCATGGCCGAGCGCGCCCGTTTGTTGATTCACAATGATGGCCCCGGTGCCTGCGAACACGAGCACGAAGGTGCCCAGCAGTTCTGCTAAATGTTCTTGAGTGCGCGTGGGAGTCATAGCTATTTTCCTAGCAGCAACCCGTGCCCGCGCAGCAGTCAGAAGCGCTGCCATCTGCCTGGGGGGCTAGACAAATGTCTTTTGCCAAGCAGTCCGTGTGCTTCCGTTCCAGTTGGAAGACCAGCGCTTCCTCCGTGATCTGATAGGAGGCGATGGGGTATTGCGAGAGCACGTCTTCCTCATATTCGATCTCCACTGGCGCGCCCCCTCCGGGCAGGAGCAGCGCAGACTTTTGGAAGATTTTCGCTAACTTGCTGATGGCTAGTCGATGGTCATTATCATCGCCCACCCAAGCTTGAATTTGGCAGACATCCGTCTGATGCAGCTTGCCGCCGCAATCCAGGAAGGTCTTCTGCACGCGGCCTACTTCCGTGACGTGAAAGCTCTGCGGCACTCTGTTGCCACTGGGCAGGCAGAGTTGCAGTTGCTTGCTAGGGTGAGCGGAAATGAGGGTGTAGAAATCGTGGAGATGCATAAGCGTGAAGGCCTGAAATGGGTGGGAGAGCCGATGCCGCGTCAAGCAACATTTGTCGTTTGTCCCCACGCCTTTCCCGTTCATCATAGGCGCTTCATGCTCCCCACCGCTTCCGCTCCTGTGATCTTTGCCGCCGCTGGTTTACGTAAAGTTTACCAGACGGGCGTGGTAGATGTGCTGGCGCTGCATGATGTGGATGTGGAGTTCCACGAGCGGGAATTGGTGGTCTTGCTCGGGGCCTCCGGCAGTGGAAAATCCACGCTGCTCAATATCCTGGGCGGTCTGGACGTGCCCAGCGCTGGGCAGCTCAGTTACAAGGGCTGGGATCTGACGAACGCGGACGAGTCCACGCTCACGCTCTTTCGCAGAAACTGTGTGGGCTTCGTCTTCCAATTTTATAACCTCATTCCCAGTCTCACTGCGCGGGAGAATGTGGCGCTCATCACGGAGGTCTCCCGCAATCCCATGCGGCCAGAGGAAGCCTTGGAAATGGTGGGGCTAAGCGCCCGCCTGGATCATTTCCCCAGCCAACTTTCTGGTGGGGAACAACAGCGTGTGGCCATCGCCCGCGCTATTGCCAAGCGGCCAGAGGTCTTGCTGTGTGATGAACCCACGGGCGCGCTGGATGTCACCACGGGCATCACGGTGCTGGAGGCCGTGGAGCGCATTAATCGGGAGTTAGGCACGCTGACCGTCATCATCACCCACAATGCCGCCATGGCGGAAATGGCGGATCGCGTGCTGTATCTTTCGGATGGCCAGATCGTGAAATCCCGCCGCAATGCCACTCGCCAGCCCGCCTCCAGCTTAGAATGGTGACGGAGGCATCAGGCTTGGCGGATTGAGTTCTGCGGCAGTGCGGAAATGGCCATCGGGGTTGCGTTGGAGATCATCCGCCGTCCACATTTCCCGATCCGGTCCAGCACTGCGGATGGCTATGCGATCTGCGCTTTCCACATGGAAAAAAAGCGGCGTGCCCCAGCGGTCGATCAATCTCCCCGCAGCATCGAACGCCCGATGCCCAGGTGGCAACAACGCCAATTTCACCCGCCCCTCGCCCCGCAGCGCAGCCGCCATTTCCGCATTGCTGCCTAACGGCAAGGCCTCCCCTTTGGCTCCCAGGCGGAAATTGTCTAACAGGTGACTCAGCAACGTCAGATCTTGATGCGGAGTGCTGTTAGACTCGGCATAGTGCGAGAGAATTTTTTCCCCCACCAAGGGCTCCACCGCGCTCATTTGAGAGGGCGCGGGCCGCGGGTCCACAGGCTCAGCCGCCCGCCTGCGCGGCCAAGCGAACGCCAGCAACACCGCGAGTCCTATTCCCACTAGCATTTTACCTCGGCTACTCATGCGCAGAGTTATGCTCCGTGATGACTACTTGGCAACCGGTTCCCAAGTGAGTCCAACACGTGCGTTGCTTTGGATGGTGCTGCGATGGACGAGCTGGCTAACGCCACGCTCATCCTACCGGGGGCAATCCCCCGGCCGCCTCAAAAGCGGACGCGCAGATTTCTGGCACCGTGAAATGAAGTCTTGTCGGGCAGGGGGAGTTCTGGGTATAATAAGCAGAAATAGTTCCCTAGCGTATTTCCTTACCTCATCCTTCCTCCTCCCCTGCTTATGAAAACGTCCCGTTTCCTTCCCGTCGTCATGTTCTGCTCTGGCCTCTGCACGGCCCTGGCCTTGCCGACGGCTACCACGATCAGCCCAACGCCGAGCACGGGCGTGAATACGCTGACGAGCATCAGTGTGACTTTTAGTGAGGTGGTCAATGGCGTGGATGCCACGGACCTGGTGGTCAATGGCACGGCCACGGCTAGCATGACGGGCACGGCAGGGACGGTGGGGCCGTATGTGTTTAGCTTTGCGCAGCCCGCTGCGGGCACAGTGGATGTGGCTTGGACGGGGGCGCATGGGATCACGGGGACCAGCGGGGCGTTTGGGGGTGGAGCGTGGAAATATGGTCTGGGGGCACCGATCATTTCGAGCATTGTGCCCACGCCGGGGATCACGCTTTCCAGTCTGACCACCATCAATGTGACGTTTAACCAGCCGATCACGAATCTCAGTGTGAATGACCTGCAAATCAGCGGGCAGGCTTCCGCTAGCGTCACGGGATCAGGTGCGGGGCCGTATGTATTTACCTTTTCCCAGCCACCAGCGGGCACGGTCTCGGCGGCCTGGGATGCGGATCATGGCATCAGCGGGATCGGCACGGGGACGTTTGGCGGAGGTGGGTGGGCCTACACGTTGATCGATACCCTAGCACCTACCATTGGGAAGATCATCACGAGTGTGCCGGGGCAGGAAATGGACAATGTTTTCCCCGTAGCGGGGGCCACGGTTTCCACCCTAACGCAGGCGCGGGTGACGTTTAGTGATGCCGTCACGGGCGTGGATGCGGCGGATCTGTTGGTCAATGGTACGCCTGCCACTGGGGTCACGGGCGATACGGAGGGGCCGTATATTTTCACATTTCCAGCACCTGCGGATGGGGCGGTGTCGTTCAGTTGGGCAGGCGCGCATGGCATTGCGGATGGGGCGGGAAATGCCTTTATCCCCAGCGGCTGGTCGATCACTAAAGTGGCCAGCATTGGCACGGTGGTCATCAGTGAATTCCTCGCTGCTAACGCGGGCGGAGCCACGGTGGAAACGGCGTTGCAGATCCCGGTAAATTCGGTAGCCGCGCCACCTGCGGGCGGCAGCAATGTCATCACTGTGTCCGCGCAAGGAGCCTGGACCGCCGGCACCGCTGCCGCGTGGATCACGCTCTCACCCGCCTCTGGCAATGGTTCTACGCCCTTCACCATCACCAGCGTGGTGAATCCTAGCACCACGGTGGCGCGCGCGGGAACCGTCACCATTTCCAATGGCACGATCACTCGCACTTTAAATGTCGCTCAGGCGGGCACGGCTGCTGCTGCTGTGGCGGGCACGGGCCTCACCATGAATCCGACTACGGCCACGATAGCTAGTGTGGGATCGACCATTGGTTTAAATGTCATCCTCGCCCCCATCACGGCCACGGCACAGACGGTCACGTGGTCCGCGCCTCTGAGCGGCACGGCGGTGGTGGCGGTGAATGCGCAGGGCGTGGTCACGGCCTTAACGACTGGCACGGCCACCGTAACCGCTACCTACGGCACCTTTACCGCTACGTGCAGCGTGACCGTGGCCTCGGGCGGGAAACGGGATGAGAACTTCGATGGCTCCAGTTGGATCGAACTCCTGAACACGGGCAGCACCACGGTGGACTTGCTCGGCTGGTCATTAACCAACAACTATTCGTCGTCGCTGGCCACCTGGACGGAGCCCACGCAATGGGTCTTCCCGTCCCGCACCCTAGCTGCGGGCGCGCGGCTAGTCCTTTGGGCCTCTGGTAAGGATCGGAAGCCTGCCGGGGCAGGGCATCTGCACACAAATTTTTCCCTAAATGTAAATGGTGGTTCGCTGGCATTATTTAATCCTAACACGCCTGCGGCTACGCCCGTGCCCGCCTCGTCTTTCCTTAACTATCCCGCCCAGCGGTATGATGTTAGCTATGGCCGCCAGTCCACGGATAATGCGGTGCGCTTTTTCTCTCCGCCCACGATCACCCAGACGAACTATACGCTGCCCAGTTCCGCCACGCCCTCGCCCACGGCACCCGCCGTGCCGTTAGGTGCGGACAATGGCACGAGCCTGCTCACGGGAGTAACGCCGAACCCTAGCGCCAGCGTGGGCCGGGGCTTCTTCAATGAGCCCTTCTCCCTACTCCTGACTTGTGCGGAGCCCAGCGCGATCATTCGCTATACTTTAAATGGCAGCGCGCCCACGGCTAGCAGCACCGTTTACACCACGCCTTTAAATGTGACTAACACCACCGTGCTGCGCTTCTTTGCGGCGGGGTCTAACTTGGTGCCCAGCGAGGTCATCACCCACAGCTACCTTTTCCTAGACAACGTGGCTAACCAGCCGAACCCGCCCTACGACAACCCCGCCGTCACCACAGATAATACGAACTACCAGCCGCCCAGCGTCGGTGGCCAAGCGCTGCCCGTGGCCTGGGGATTCAACTCCACATTTACCGCCGCCCAGACTCTCAACGCGGCCTCGAACCTCACGGCGGGACAGATTCCCGCAGACTATGGCATGGACCCAAAAATCTCCGCTGACGCGCAGAAATACAACGATGCCGGTAGCGTGGATGCCGCTGGCAAAACGAATCTAGAGCGCATCCGCCAAGGCCTGCGGGAGCTGCCGATGCTCTCGTTAGTGATGAAAATTGAAGACATGTTTGGCGAAGGCCCGCAAGGATTGAACACCACTGGCGGCATTTATCCCACGTCTTCATCGGGAGATAAAACGGACCGCACAAAGTCTGCCTCGCTGGAGTTTCTCAATACCGATGGCACCACCGAATTCGCCATCGACTGCGGCATCGATAACCACGGCAATGCAAGCCGAGACCCATTTAAAAATCCCAAGCACGGCTTCACACTGCGCTTCAAAGGCAAGTATGGCGCGGGGAAACTGAATGATCCTAATTTGTTTCCGGACTCGCCTGTTTCCTCGTGGAATAAGATGGTGCTGCGGGCAGACTTCAACTCCAGTTGGCGGCACCAAAACGGCACCCCCGGTAATGCCGCTAACAGTGATAACTACCAACGCGCCCGGGACATCCGCTGCCGGGACGCCTACACCAAGGATGCCTTCCGGGACATGGGGCACCTAGCTGGGCACCACCGTTATACGAATCTCTTTATTAATGGCATCTACTGGGGCACCTATGACCTAGCCGAAGATCAAGCAGATGACTTCGGCAGCAGCTACCTAGGGGGCGATGCCAACGACTTCGACGCCATCGACCAAGGAACTTTAAAGAGTGGCACCTGGAATGCTTACTCCTCCATGAAGACGCTGTTAGGCTGGACGGGCGGCAGCCCGACCACGCAGCCAACTACTGCGCCCACCGCCGCCGTCTTTGGCACCGCCTTTACTAATCCCCAATACGAGTCGCTGAAGGACATGCTGGATATGCCGTGGTTCATTGATTACATGATTCTGCATTGGTTCACGGGCCACCGGGACTGGGCCACCACCACGGACTATAACAAGAATTGGTATATCATCCGGGCCAAGAACGGGAAATTTAAGTTCCTTCCTTGGGACCAGGAGAATTTACTCTGGCATGAGAGTGAGGACCGCGTGACGGGCATGACCACCTTTGCCTCCGGGGCCTCCCCCACGCTCTATCCGCCCGCCGCCGTGCATCCGCGCATCCGCGCCAATGCGGAATACAAGCTGGACTGCGCAGACCGAATCCATAAGGCCTGCGTGGCTCCTGATGGCGTCCTAACACCCGCCGCTAACATTGCCAGACTGGATAAATGGACCGCGATTGTGAATGCCAATGCCATGTGCTTGGAGTCTGCGCGCTGGGGGGATTACCGTTGGAAAGTCCACGCCTACACGCTGGGCACATTGAACGAGACCTACTCGTGGAATGGCACTTGGCAGGATGGCAGCCTGGTGGGTGGGGCCTTCACGCCAGCCTCGCGATTGTATAACACGGGCTACACGGCCTTGAACTTGGGCACGTATCCCGCAGGGAATACGATGACTAACTGCTGGATCGCAGAGGTGAATCGCCTAAAGACGATCTATTTCCCTGCGCGCACCACCAACCTCATGGCGCAGCTTCGCACCAATGGACTCTACCCGCTGCAGAACGCCCCGCAGTTCCAGCATAATATCACTTTCGCTGTGTTAGGATCGCAGACGGTGGTCAGTGGTTTCCCGGTGAAAATGGCCTTCCCGAGCAGCCCCGTAACGGGCACCGTGAACACCGGAGCCATCTGGTTTACCACAGATGGGAATGACCCGCGCATCGCCTACGACACCACAGGCAGCCACACTAGCACGGCACAACTTTACAGCACCCCGGTCATCATCACTAGCACCACTACCGTCAAGGCCCGGGCGCTCACTGGCACCACTTGGAGCGCGCTCATGGAATCCACGTTCAGTGTGGGAAGCAGCTTGCCGAAAGTCGTCATTTCTGAAATCAACTACAATCCCAAGCGCAGCCAAGGCTCGGATACCGCCGCCTTCGTGGAGATCATGAACGCGGGCTCCACGCCCGTGGATATGAGCAGTTGGTCGTTCAGCGGGATCGATTACGTGTTCCCCTTCGGTTATATCCTCGGAGCAGGCGACCGGGCCGTCATTGCCAGCAATGACAATCCCACTTCCTTTGCCAGTCACCATCCCGGCGTGGCCGTGGCGGGGTATTATTCTAATAATCTCAGCCACACCGGAGAACGCCTCAGCCTCTATGATAAGGCGGGCCGTCTCGTCTTCAGCGTGGAATACGGGGTGAGCGCTCCATGGCCCGTGGCCCCCAATAACAACGGCTATTCCCTGGAACTCAAAGACCCTAACGCTGATTCCCAGAATCCCGCGAGCTGGCAATCCAGCACGGTGCTCGGCGGCACGCCCGGCCAAGCCAATGCCGTTGCGCCAGCGGCTACCGTCATCATCAATGAATTCCTCGCCAATGGCGGCACCGCATCCTTTGCCGATGGCAACTATGATTACGTGGAACTAGCCAATCCTGGCCTCACGTCCGTCACCATTTCTAACTGGACCCTCAGCGTTGATTCCGCTGGCACGAGTAATGACGGCAGCGTCATCTTTGGCAGCCCCACCACTATCCCGGCGGGCGGGCGAGTACTGATTTACGGCACGCCTAATTTCCATACGGGGTATCGAATCCCTAACTTTTTTGCCAAATCTCATGGACGCATCACTCTGCAAAATGCCGCTGGCACCCTGATTGACAGTGTGCGCTACGGCCCGCAGGCATTCTCCATTTCCTTCGGTAGAAATGGCTCCGCTTGGCAACTTAATAGCCCCACGCCGGGCATCGCTAACAGTCTCATAACCACGGCCCCGCTGACCGTAGTGCGGCTGAATGAATTTCTCGCCAATTCTACTGCGGGTGAAGACGACTGGCTAGAACTCGCGAACACCAGCAGCACTGATCCCGTGGACCTCACGGGCTTGATCGTGGAGCGCAATGGCGAGGCCTTCCGTATCCTCTCTCCCAGTGCCGTGGCGGCTGCGGCCGAGGCCCGTTTCTTCTGTAATAGCGGTTCTGCCCGGGGAGATGCCATCCTGCTCAATCTCCCTGCCACGGGAGCCACGCTGAGCCTGCGCGCGGCGGATAACACGTTGCTGGACACCATTACCTACGGCCCGCAAACATCCGATGTCAGCCAAGGTCGCCTGCCTAATGGCACTGGTCCCATTACCACGTTAGTCTATCCCAGCCCGAATGCGGATAACCACGCGGCCCTCACTAACACGCCAGTGCTTAACGAAGTGCTGGTCATCAATCGTGCGGGTGACATCGCTCCGTGGGCGCACCGGCCATCGTGGGTGGAAATCAAGAATCCTACTGGCTCCACGCTTACGTTAGACGCGTGGCAACTCCGCAACACCGCGGGGCAGACGTGGAGTTTCCCCACGGGCACTAGCATCCTGACAGGATCCAGCCTCCGCGTCTGGGCGGACCCTTATTTCACCGCTCCCACCACCCAATTCAACTGCGGCCTCACGCTCAGCCAGCCAGACTCCCTCAGCCTACTGAATCCGCTCAGTCAGACCGCTGACCGCGTGCGCTGGGGCAGTCAAGTAGCCGATCAATCCATTGGCCGACTCCCAGATAATTCCTGGGCGCTGCTGACTACGCCCACGCCCGCTGGCTCCAACTCCGCCGCTGCCCCGCTCGCTGCTAACAACGGTCTGCGCATCAACGAATGGTTGCCCAACTCCACGGGCGACGACACCGACTTTGTAGAAATTTACAACCCCGCTGCCACCGCTGCTAACCTCAGCGGACTCTGGTTAGGCGACGAGCCCAGCGAGCAAGGCCGCCGCAAATGGCAAATGCCGGAACTCAGCTTCATTGCCCCCACCAGCTTCGGGCTTTACCAGCCGCAGTCGTCTCCGGCTGCCAGCGATCTCGCTTATGCCGCCGCCCCCGTCCAAGGCTCCGCCCAGCACGTCACCTTCGGACTCAATAGCGATGGGGAATACCTCCG
This sequence comes from Verrucomicrobiales bacterium, assembly GCA_043757865.1. Lineage (GTDB taxonomy): Bacteria > Verrucomicrobiota > Verrucomicrobiia > Verrucomicrobiales > V1-33 > JAGNEJ01. The sequence continues at coordinate 13,560 of JAYVOP010000168.1, forward strand.
CCTCAGCCAAAATGATGCCACCACCACTGCCATTGATGCCTTAAACTACGGCTTCATTCCCACGGGTTCCTCTGGCCGCTACCCGGATGGTAGCGCCACCGTGGCTGCGCTCTCGCCCACCCCCGGCTCTAGCAACGTCAGTGGAGTCACTGGCCCCTTCATTTACGAACACCCCATCAGCATCGTCCGCACGTTAGGGGAAGCCGCCCGTTTCCACATCCGCAGCACCACCAGCACCCTGCCCACCTACCAATGGCAGCGGAATGGCGCGGACATCCCCACCGCCACCACGGATGTCCTCAGCCTGCCTGCGATCACCCTCGCAGACGACGCTAATTACACCTGCATCGTCACGGACGGTAGCGGTAGCACCACCAGCTTAGCCGCTCATCTCACCGTCCTTTACAACCTCAGCCACTGGGCTGAAACCCTCAGCATCACCACCGCCCCAGACGATGACGCGGACCAGGATGGCCTTTCCAATCGGCTAGAATTCCTCATGGGCACAGACCCGCTCAGCGCCTTATCCCCCGCCGTGCGGGACGATTTCTTGAAATACAGCGGACGGGAAACGGGCGTCACTACCGACCTGCTAGACTTGGACGTGAACCTCTCCAGCCACACGGTTTACACCAATCTCCAGGGCGACCTCACCACCGACCTCACCACCTGGACCACCACCGCGCCTAGCAGCAAACAAGTCCTCAGCACCGCCACCAACGGAGATCAGCGCGTGCGCCTAAAATTTGCCGTTCCTAGCAGTGCGCCCCGGGAGTTTCTGAAGCTGAAGCTGGTGCCGTAGCCCGCAGGCATGGCGCGGACCGATCTCCGATCTGGGGGACTAAAGTCCGCGCTCCCGGCGGCCCTCCCAGCGTGGGGAACCAATATTAACTAAGAAATCACGTCTGGGACGTTGACACTTGGCGAATAAAAATTGTAACGATGCCGACACATTTCCCCCGAGATCCTTCTAGCGCTCACTAGGCCCCCCACCGCACCATGATCGAAGTCACCGAACCCTCACCCCAGCCCCCCGCCACTCCGGCGGGGGGAGCCCCCCCCCCTGCTCCCTCTAAGAAGGGCACACCCGCTCTAGGCCCTAGCCGCAAGGGGGTGAAAGACCAGATCATTGAGCGCTATGAGAAAAAATATTTGATCCATCCACGGCTCATGCCGCAGATCCGCAAATGGATGGAGCCCTTCGTCATCCCCGATCCTAACGCCAAGGGTGCGGTGCCAGAATACACCACCACCACCATGCAGCTGGACACGCCGTTCATGCACCTCGCCATTGCTGGGGAGCGGGCCATGTCCACCCGGTTTAAGATGCGCATCCGCACCTACGGCTATGACGCCAACCCCAAGAACGCGGTCTTTGTCGAACTCAAACGCCGCGTCAATAACGGCATGGTGGTTAAGAGCCGCAGCATGACGACGCGGGGGAAATGGCACCCCAAGATCATCACTCATCCAGATCTGGCTCCTATTTTGAAGTCCGGCAAAGACAACTCCAACTTTATGGACTTCTGCCGGATGGCGCGGGAGCTAGGAGCCCGCCCGAAGATGCTCATCCGCTACATTCGCGAGTCCTATTTCAGTGCCAACGATGACTACGCCCGCATCACCTTTGACCGCCGCATTTCCTACCGCGTGCATCATTCCTGGAACCTTGCTGGCCCAGAGGTAGCGGATTGGAAACTCTGGCACCCCATCGATACCACCTTAGGCATGGGGCAAGATTACTCCCCCTACATCCTCGAACTCAAAGCCATGGCGGATTCCCCCTCGTGGATGTTAGAAATGGTGGAGCGTTTCAATCTCACCGCCACGGGCTTTTGTAAATACGCCACCGCCATGCGCCTAGAGAACACCGCCATCAACGGCATTTCCTACGATCACGAGAGCCATAACCTCACTCCGTTTAAGCAGGTCTTCTTCTAGCCTCCCTGGCCCCTCGCATTGATGGCGGGAAATCCCTTTGCATTCCCCTCCCACATTTGCACACTCCGCTCTCCGCTGGCTCACCTTCCCTTCACTCACTCTTAATTCCGCCCACTCATGCCCGTTGATTCACTCCCGTTATTCGATGCCCTCGGTAACACCCACTCCCTAGAAGCCATCGAGGTCTTCTATACTCTGACCATCGCCTTCCTCCTCTCCATGGTCACGGCTAACGTCTATCGTTACACCCACCAGGGCTTCAGCTTCCAGCGCACGTTTCTTCACACGCTCGTGCTCGCCCACCTCGTCATCGCCATTATGATCATGGCCATTGGTAATAACATGGCGCGCGGCCTCGGCATCCTCGGAGCCATGGCCTTCATCCGCTTCCGCAGCGCCATCCGCGATCCGCGAGATGTCATGTTCCTCTTTCTCTCCCTGGCCGTGGGCATTTCCTGCGGGGCGCAGGTCTTCATGGTCGCCATCCTGGGCACTGTCTTCTTTGCGGTCGTCTGCTTCTTCCTGGCGTGGTCGCCCTTTGCCAGCCGTCGCGAGTTCGAGGGCCTGCTGCGCTTCATGCTCCCGCCAGAATCGCAGTCGCGCACGGAGCTGGACCGTATTTTTTCCACCTATTGCTCACGCACGGAAGTCATTGCCACGCGTGAGGCCATCCAAGGGGAAATCATTGAATACGCTTATCAAGTGCGCCTCATTGATCCCACCTACAAGACGGATTTGGTGGATGCCATTGCGAAACTAGCTGATGCCCAAGAGGTCAGCCTCGTCATGCAACGCACGACCGTGGAAGTCTAAACCTTTACCGCTTCCCATTTCATGTCCTACAATCTTCCGAATCAACTCACCAAACCCAAAGGCCGGAACCTGACGCTGCATCGCGTGTTAGGCTGGTGGCCGCTGCTCGTCTGGATCGCCGCACTCTTCGTGGCCCAATGGGCCTACAAGCAAGGCGTGGTCTTCAAGCGTCTCAATGGCGCGGTGGACGTCTATCAAGAAAATGTCTCCCCACTGGAAGACGGCAGCTTCGATAAACTAGCCGATGGCATTGTCCGTGGAAAAGCCGTCAAAGCAGGCGAGCCTGTGGCTTACATGCAGAACACGATCCTGGCAGAGAAACTTTCCATTCTTAGTCAGGAGATAGAAACCCGCCGCACGGAACGCCTCCGCCAGTTCGATCAAGACCTCCTCAAGATCGACTCTGATCTGCGCAAGATCGAGGACGACCGAGTGACTTCCCAAGCCGAAAAACAGGCGTGTGAGGACGAGATCGCGGTCATCACCTCTCGGGCCATGGAGATGGCCAAGGGCAACAAAGCTGTGGTGGATAACATCGTCAGCCAGATGGCTGCCGAATATAAAATCAAACTTGCCAAGTCCAGTGCCCTAGCTGGACAAAGCGTGCTCGATAAAGAAGCCGTGGCCAAGGATCGGGCTAAACTCCAAGCCGAGCGTGATACGCTAGCTAAAGAAACCGACATTAAGAAATATGCCGAGCGCAACCAAGCCGCCCAACTCGCGCAACTCGAACACCGCGTCGAGCGCCTGACGCTGAAGGCCAATCGGGATGGCATTGTGGACTTAATCATGAAAGAGTCCGGAGAGTTTGTGAAGCAAGGCGAAGGCGTGCTGAAGATCGTGGGTAAGGCCACGCAGATCGTGGGTTTCCTCGCGCAAGATCAGTTAGGTCAGATTGCGGTGGGTAAGAAAGTGTGGATTACTTCCACCAAAGACCGTCGCCAGGTCTTTGAGAGCAAAGTCCAGTTCCTGGCCCCCCGGATGAACAGCGTGCGGGATGTTTCCTCCACCGCCGCTAGCCGCCTCTTCGGGCGGGATGTCATTTGTGAATACCCCAGCACTAGCAACCTCCTCCCCGGCCAGACCGTCATCATTTGGCTAGAGCCACCCGGAGACGTGCCCCTGCTCAACAAGCTCTTCACCAACGATGACTCCGCCACTGGTAAATAACCCGCTCCGACTGATCCTCTGGCTCTTAGCGAGCCTCAGTCTGGCCCCTGCGGCCCCCAATGTCGTCCTCATTCTCATCGACGACCTGGGCGAGACCGACCTCGGTTGCTACGGCAGTCATTTCTATGAAACTCCGCACCTGGATCGGCTCGCCAAGGACAGCCTACGCTTCACCCAAGCCTATTCCGCCTGCACGGTTTGTTCGCCTACGAGGGCATCCATCCTAACCGGAAAATATCCCGCCCGCCTCCACCTCACGGATTGGATTCCTGGCCACGCGCGGCCAGATGCTAAGCTCCTGCCCCCAGCGGACTGGAAGCAACAATTACCCCTGGAAGAAACCACCCTAGCCGAGGGCTTCAAGGCTGCGGGCTATGCCACCGCCAGCATCGGTAAATGGCATTTGGGCCAGTCCGCCTTTTATCCAGAGCATCAAGGATTCGATCTGAATCTAGCTGGCAACGACAAAGGCCAACCGCCTAGCTACTTTCCCCCCTACGGCATCGAGACCCTCAAGGACGGTCCCAAGGGCGAATTCCTCACTGACCGAGAAGCCACGGAAGCCTGCCAATGGATCACCCAACATCAGGCGGAAAAGTTCTTCCTCTATTTGCCCTTCCACGCCGTCCACACGCCGCTCATGGGCAAGCTCAAGGTGGTGGCCAAATACCAAGCCAAGCTAGGCGAGCCCCAAGGCAGGCCTGCATACGCGGCGTTAGTAGAAAGCGTGGATGATGCCGTGGGCACCGTGCGCGCCAAGTTAGAGGAACTGAAACTCTGGGAACAAACGATCTTTATCTTCACCAGCGACAACGGCGGCCTCGCGTTAGGCAACACGACAACAAACCTGGGGCTGCGTGCAGGCAAAGGCTCCGCGTATGAAGGGGGCGTGCGCATCCCGCTGCTAGTGCGTGTCCCCGGCGTTACGGTGGCGGGCCAGACTTGTAAAGTGCCCGTCATTTCTCCAGATCTCTTTGCCACGTTAGGAAACTTAGCTCTGCCCGCAAGCGCGCTGCCGTCCGTGGATGGCCGGGATCTCACGCCGCTGTTGCATGGGGAAACGACTTTAAGCAAAACGGCTGACCCCGCTATTTACTGGCACTATCCGCACTACCATCCCGGTGGGGCCACGCCCTATAGCGCAGTGCGGTTAGGGCCTCACAAGCTCATCCATTTCTATGAGCAAAATCAGGATGAACTCTATGATCTTTCCCAAGATCCCGCAGAAGCGCATGACCTTTTCTCTGACCATCCAGAGTTAGCCCACAGCCTCCGTAATCGGCTGGACCAATGGCTCATCGCCACCGCCGCCCAGCCCCCCAGGCCGAATCCTTAAGCACCGCACTAAGGCTCCATGGTGAGCTTGAGACTCGGCGTTAGGCGCAGCGTTTTGAGCTGTGGGCCCCGGAGGATTTTCACATCTACGGGCTCATCCACGGTGAGCAGGTCCGTGGTATCGATGAGGTCTTGCACGGTGGTGATCTTGGTGGGGCCGATGGCTAGCACGAGGTCGTTAGGTTCCAAGCCCGCGCGTTGCGCAGGACTGTTAGGCCGACAGCCGGGAATGCGCGGAGCCCCCGTGGAGGCAGTGATCCTGGCGATGCCTAACCACGTGCGCTGCGGCTGGCCGTGCAGGCGCACATCTTGCAAGAAATGGAGCAGCCGCTCCGCAGGCAGCGCGTAGCAAGCCTCCGGCATCGCGGGCACGGGCGTGGTGAGTAATCCGATGAGCCGCTGCTGGGCATCGAAAATCGGGCTGCCCGCACTGCCGTTAGGGGCGGCAATATTTAATCGCAGGTGAGATGGCTCCAGCGGCTGAATGGCCTCCCGCCCGGCAAAGCGCCCGCGGTAAGCAGGTGCCCCCTGGCTGCACGCGTTATCCAGGAGAAAGATCGGCTCGCCCGCTTGGGCATTGGTCAACGATTGTGGGGCGATGGCTAGCGCTGGGCGCACCGCTTCTTTTACGCTCAACAACGCCAAGCCTGTGTGAGGATCGATGGCGGCTAGTTCCGCTTTCACCATCGTGCGACCGAGCGCGACCACGAACGTATCCTCTGCGGTTAGGGAAGGGAAATAAGTCAATACGCAGGACGCGGCCTTAGGATCAGGCGCGACCCAGAAGCCTGTGACCACGCTGGTGCGGCGGCGTGCCGAGTCAGTCCATTGCTCAATGCTCACGATGCTTTCCCGCGTGGCGGTGCTCAGCGCTTGGGCCACGTTGGGCTCCTCCTCGTCCTGAGCCCAGAGCGGCACCAGGGTTAGACATCCGAGGGCGAGGAAAATCCAGCGAAGGAAAGCGGTCGCCAGGAAGGGAGCGCGGGCGTCTCGCCTGGGCTGGAGCGCGGGCATCTGGCCTGCGTTAGAGATCACGGCTCGGCTCGGGCGGTGGGGGTTCCGCAGTCTTATTCCGCTGCCCGGTGGGTTCCAGCGGGGCGGGATTTCCCAAGGACACGGGCACCGCATTGCGTGGCTGGGGCGGCTTGATCTCAGGTGTTAAGATCACCGTGCTGGAAAGCGTGCTCGGGCCGGGCTTCGGCCACAGGCACACGAGCGCGATGATGGCCGCATACGCGCCCGCCGCGCTCCAGATGACCGCTGGTCTGCGTAGGCCCTGCACCCACGTGCCCAGGCGTTCCCACAGCAGGCTCAGCGAGCCCTGCTGCATCAGTGAGGCGCGTTGGCGATGATGGAATTCTTCCAGGAAATTTTCAAAATAGTCCGCCGGCGGCTGCTCATGTTGTTTGAGGCGCAAGAGACCAGCCAGTTTTTCTTCAGGTGTCATGGGAGGCTAGGGTTGAGTGGGGAGAAATTTTATTTAAGGTAGTCTGCCAAGTGGGCTTGGAGCTGGCGGTGGGCGTAGAAGAGCCGAGAGCGCACAGTGCCTTCGGACACATTGCAGATCTTGGAAATCTCTGCGTGCGGCAGGCCTTGGATGTCGAACATCGTCACCACCGCACGATGATCTTCGGACAGTTTCATCATGGCCTCGTTCAGTTTTAGTTGCAGTTCATTCAGCCCCGCCTCGCGCACCGGATCACTGCCCGTGGTGGCAGCGAGGAAGATCTCATCGCGCTCGATCCCGCTATCCACATCGTCCAAGCTATAGATCTGGCGGCGGTTCCGTTTCTTGAGGAAATTGATCGTTAGGTTGGTGGCGATGGTGTAGATCCACGTGTAAAATGCAGCCTGTCCCCGGAAGCGTTTTAACGACCGATAGGCGCGGGCAAAGACGTCTTGCAGCAGATCGCTGGTGTCCTCCCGATGCGAAGTCATGTGATAAATAAGGGCGTAGATCTTGGGGCTGTATTTCACCACCAGCACATCGAAGGCGGTGGTATCCCCCTCCTGGGCGCGTTCCACTAGCAGTTGATCTTCCTCCCGCGTGGTCAGTGGCGTGGTGCGCAGCTGGGCGGGCATGGAGGACAGCGCGAAGGGAGCAGCAGTGGCAGTCATGGCTGGTGGTTCAGGGTTAGAGTTAGGAGGGGAAGGTGGCAATGGAGGCAGGAGTGGGGGAGGCGGAAATGGCTAAACGGTGCGGACCTTGGTCAGGGTCACGCTCACGTGGTCGGTGTCCGGTAAAATAAACTTTAGCACTTCCACGCGCACTTGCCGCAGGGGAAATGTTTCCAGCAGCGCATCGGCCACGTCCTCTGCGAGGGTCTCGATGAGGTGCCGTGGCTTCCCTCCCGCTAGCTCCCGCACGGCCATGGCCACGGCGGCATAGTCCACGGTGCGCGCCACGTCATCATCCAGCCCTACCAACGGCTCCACGGGCCACAGAGTGAGGTTCAGTTGCAGCCGCTGCGGCACGCGCCGCTCCTCCGCTGGCACGCCAATATGCGTTGCCAGGGAAAGGCCATGGATGTGGAGATGATCGGCAGTGGTCATACAAGTGGGGGAATCTGACCCAGGGCCGGGGGACGTGTTCAATGTTTTTTCACGCAGGCCCGGTCCAATCCACGGCCACTTGCAGGCTGCGGCCAAAGCGATCCGTGTATTTTACGAAGCCATTTTGAATGCCGAACTCGTGGACTAGCCGCGTGACTTTGACATCGAAACAGCAATACTCCGCCACGTCCCGGAAGCGCCCCGCCCGCCACCACGTAATGGCATCCGTGCCATGCGCGATCTTCCCGGTGCCCAGGCTGGGCTGCGCGATGTCCTCTAATTTCAGCCGATGCCCCAGGCGCTTTTCCAAGTCTAGCAAGAGATCAAAGCTGGTGATCTGCGCCTCTACTTCCCACATGCTATAGGCCTGGAGCACCACATAATCAAAGCCCACATGATTATACCCGATGACTAGATCCGCTGTGGCTAACTGCTTAATCAGCGCCTCCGCCTCGCCCTCAGGATAAATCATATAGCGCCCCGTGGCCGTGCTATAGGTCACGCCCACGGACATGCCCATTTTATCTTTATGATCCCACCCGCCCACATCGTTAGCGGAGCGGAGGGTTTCGAGGTCAAAGTAAACGTAATCTTGCGGCATCGTCCGCGTGATACGCGGAGAGCTTGCACGTGCAACTAGTTATTCCTCATTGCACGGGCGCAGCACTGGTCCACACTGCGCGCTTTCTTTTCCCTACCCTAACTTTTATGCATGATCCACTGCCCACGGATGACGTCCGCATCGCTGCCATCCTCCCGCTGATTACTCCCGATGCCCTCATCGAGCAATGGCTGCCGACGCCTGCGCAGGTGGCTTGCGTGGCGCAAGCGCGTGCAGAAACGGCGGCCATTCTGAATTTCACGGACCCGCGCCTGCTTGTAGTCGTGGGGCCGTGCTCAATCCATGATGAGGCGGCGGCTCTGGAATATGCGGACCGGTTGCAAGCGGAGGCCACCCGGCTCCAGGACGATCTGCTGGTGGTGATGCGCGTCTATTTCGAGAAACCCCGCACCACCGTGGGCTGGAAGGGGCTCATCAATGACCCTGCGCTGGACGAGACGTTCGACATCAATGGCGGCTTGGCCCTAGCACGGAAACTGTTGTTGGAAATCACTCAACGCGGCCTGCCCACCGCCACGGAATTCCTGGATACCATTTCTCCACAATACATTGCAGACTTGGTGACATGGGGAGCCATCGGTGCGCGGACGGTGGAGAGCCAAGTGCATCGGCAGTTGGCCAGTGGCTTGTCCATGCCGGTAGGATTTAAAAATGGGACGAAGGGGAATCTGGACATCGCGTTGGATGCCATCCGGGCTGCGCAGCATAGCCATCAATTCCTCAGTGTCACCAAGGACGGACGCTGCGCCATCGTGAAGACGAAGGGTAATGACACCTGCCACGTCATCCTGCGCGGCGGCAGCGATGGGCCGAATTTCTCTGCTGCGCACTTAGCCGAAACGAGTGCTAGTCTGACCAAGGTCGGGCTGCCTGCCAGCATCATGGTGGATTGCAGTCATGGCAATAGTAACAAGGACCACCGCAATCAACCGGCGGTGGCCGCCGCCCTGGCGGAACAGCTCATGGCTGGTAACCGCAGCCTCACTGGCGTGATGATCGAGAGCCATCTCGTGGCGGGCCGTCAGGATGCCAAGCCCGGCCAGCCGCTCACTTATGGCCAGAGTATCACCGATGCCTGCATCGACTGGGCGGACACCGTGCCCGTGCTGGAAGGCTTAGCCCAGGCCGTGCGGAAGGCTCGTCGGTAAATATTATCATGTCCCAT
>JAYVOP010000169.1:0-65049 GCA_043757865.1 Verrucomicrobiales bacterium
CAGCACCACGCTGCCTTGTAATAAACTGTGCCAAAGCCCGAACACGGTGCCTTCCACACTGGCGAATCCGCCCTGCGTCCAGACGCGTTCCCCCTCCCGCACGGCATCCATGCCGCTGAGTTGCTCGCATTGCACGAGCACCTCCCGATGCGATAGCGCATGGTAGTGCAACGCCCCCGCCGCGTTCGGACGCAGCCAACCCACGGCCTCCATTTCCAGCGCATGATGGTGCGGCTGACGTTGCAGACGCCACGCCTGGAGCCGCTTGGGCAGCAGGTAAATGCTGGTGATCTTCATGGCTAGGCGGAGGGAATCCATAGCCGTCAATTCTGCGCTGAGGTGGATCCAATGGAGCGGGCCCGGCGTGTCCCGAGCATCATCCGCAATGACCGCCCCAATGCCCAGCGCGGGCAACTCCGCCAGCGCTGCCGCCGTAGGAGCCGGGGCGTCCCTGGGCCAGTTTACCGGAGTGAAGCCCGCCAGCAGTAAGGCTAAATTAGCCACGATGCCGGGGTAGCCTTGACTCAGCACTAACACCCGGTCGGCATTGATCCGATCCGTCCACTGGCGTGCGAGGGTCCAGGCTTGCGCTAGCAGCATGGCGCGGGTCTCGGGGTGTTTCCCCACCGCAGCGGGGCACCACGGTTGCCGGGTTAGCTCGCACACCGCCGCCACCTCCAAGCGCGTGCGCACCTCGCGTCGCGCGGCCATGGCCTCGGTGGCTAAGGTGCGGAATTGCCCCCGTGCCCAGTCTGCGGTGGCCGTCTCGGGCGGCTCTGGCGCGGCAAAACTCACGCTCACATGAGAGGAATACGACTTGGGCCATTTCGTGAAATAGCGCCCCCGTTCAAACGACAGCACGCTGCCCCACAAGCCGTCTAGATGCACCGGAATCACGGGCGCATGACTGCGGCGGGCGATCAGCTCGAAGCCTTTGCGGATCTCATTCATCACCCCCGTTCGTGTGATCTGCCCCTCTGGGAAAATGCACACCAGATCCCCGCCCGCCACGGCCTCCGCCACGCTGAGGATGGCGTCCTTCGCCCGCGTGGGGCTTACCGCCACGACATCGAACAAGGTCAGGAAGGGGCCGATGAAGCGCATTTTATGAAACTGATCCGAGGCAATAAAACGCACCTTCCGCTCACACGCCGCCGAGACGATGAAGGCATCTAAATAGCTGACATGATTAGCAATAAGCAACGCCCCGCCCGTCTTGGGAATGCGCTCACCGTGCTGCACCCGCACGCGGTAGAACAGCTTGATAAGTGCCAGACAAACGAAGCGCAGGAAATTCTGCGGAATGATGCGCACCACGTAAATGGCCGTGGCTAAACAGAGCACCCCTAACAGCACAAACTGGAGCCGCACCCCGGCCCGCCCGGTCAGTCCTAACGAGAGGAAACCATATTGCACAATGATGCCGAAGAACATCCCCAACGAGTCCATCAATCCCGATGCCGCCAACTGCCGCCCCCGCTTGGCAGGCTCCACAAGGTCTTGTAAATAAGCATTCAGCGGCACCAGAAACACCGCACTGCTCACCCCCATCCAGAACATCAGCGCATTAAACACCCACCCGCCTAACGCGATAAAAGGCACCGCCACCGCCACCGATCCTAACGCCATCCCCAGCCCGCCCAGCGGCACCAGCGCCAGTTCAATCCGGTTCGATGACACCAGCCCCACGAGCACGCTGCCCACCGCAATTCCCAACCCCACCCAGACCATGAGAAAGCCGCTCAACTCCGCCTGCGCAGCGCGGTCATCCGTCATCGTTTGCGCCACTTGCACGAGCATCAACGCAGAGATGGTGGCGCTGAACCAGAAAAACGCCACCCCGAACGAGGTCAGCCGCAGCGTGCGATCTTTCAGCAGATCCTTCAGATAGAAAAAGTGTTCCCAGAGCAGGCTCCAGCGCATCTTTTCCTGACTATGGGAGGGCGTGCGCCTAACCCGCGTGGACAACAACACAGGCACCAAGGCCGCAAACGACAGGAACAACGCTGGCCAAAAGGCGGCTAGGTGCGGCGCATCCTGATGACTATGCGCCATCCATTTAAATAACGCCCCGCCGAACCACGGCCCCGCTACGATGGCCACCAGCCCCGTCGCCTGCACCCAGCTATTCGCCCAGCTCAGTTGCTTTTCCCCTACCAACTCTTTCACGATGCCGCCTTTAGCCGTGCTAAAAAACGTGGCCTGCGTGGCCAACACAAAGAACACCCCCGTGGCCATCCAGAACCAGTTCATGTAAAAACTAAACGCGATAGCCGCCATGCCCGCACATTGCGCCACCGAGCACCAGAACAAGACGGACTGCTTGGAATAACGATCCGCCACCCAGCCTGCCAGCGGCATAAACAGGATCAGTGGCAGCGCTAGCAACATGGCTCCCACGTGCGCATACGCCTCCCGCTGGGAGTGATTCAGTGCGGGAATCACCTGCGCTAGCCCTAGCAACACATACTGAGCGATCTTGTCATTCAGCGCATTCTGACACTGAATGGCCACCACCTTCCACAACGAGGGGCGGCACGGGGCTTCCTCGTCATGGACGACCATGGGATCATTATATAAAGGAGGCACCTCGATAGGCGCGGAAGATTCCTGACTCATTGTGCGCACCATAGGCGAGACCCGAGCAAAGTTTCAATCAGCAATTTCCTGCCTGCTGCCACCCGCTCTTTTTAAGAAAAATCTCCACACCGCGAAATAAACTGGAAATTTCTCTCGTTTATCGTAACGTCATCCAGACATTTAATAAAAATTAACAAAACATCCCATCAATGAAAGCCATTCTATTCTCCCTGCTAGCCATCTTCTTGCTAGCCACCGCCGCTCCCGTCCACGCCACGGGATTGATCTTGCCCATTTATGGGAACACCACCGCTCAATTCAACGCCGCCATCGAAGCCGCCAAGGTTGTGCCCGTCATCGCAGTGATTAATCCTGACGACGGTCCCGGCTGGAGGAAAGATAATTTCATCGCTGGCAAGGTGGCCGCCCTCAAGGCCGCCGGGGCGAAGATCGCAGGCTACATTGCCACGGAATACACTAGCCTTAGTCTCTCTGATGCCAAGGCGGCCATGGACAGCTATATCAAGTGGTATGGTGTCAATGGCTTCTTCCTCGACGAGATGTCTGACTCTCCTGGCAAGGTGAACTACTACCGCAGCATCAAGGGTTACGCCGCTGGCAAGGGCCGCAGCATCGTAGGCAACCCTGGCACCAAGGCCCCCGCCGCTCTAGCCAATGTCACAGATGTGGTCATCAACTATGAAGACCCCTACTCCCGTGGCTTCGGGGGCTTCGTCCAGCCATCGTGGGCGGCGGCAGTGCCAGCCACACGTTGTGGGGCCATCGTTTACAGCGCGGGGGGAAATCTCATGACCGCCATCATTGATCGCGCCATCACTCAGCGTTGCGGCTGGATCTACGTCACCGATAAAAATGAGCCCGATCCCTTTGGCTCCATGGCTTCCTATCTGGCTACGGAAGTGGCTTATTTAAAGTCGAAGAACACCCCAGTTCCCCCAGCTCCAGTCGTCGCTCCTGCGAAATAAGGCCGTCCTAACGCTGCCGCTCGCGGATCTCTAACAGCCGCTTCATCACGTGCTGCAAGGTGCTCGTAACGCTGGTGCCCAGCGCATCGTGAAGCGAGAGATACAGCGTGTAAAGTTCTGCATAGACCGCAGCGTGCTGGGGGTTGGGCGTATAGACCCGCTCCCGCACGCTGCTGAGTTTGGCCTGCCCTGCCGCCACGTTAGGGTAATAGCCCGCCGCCACGGCGGCCATCAAGGCGGCTCCCAACGCACAGGTTTGCTCGCTGGTGGAGACTTTCATCGGACGATTTAGCACGTCTGCATAGATCTGCATCAGCGTGGCATTCTTCACGGCTAGCCCACCGGTGTTGACGACTTGCGCTACCTGCACCCCGTATTTTTCGAGCCGATTAATGATCGTCAGTGCCCCGAACGCCGTGGCCTCGATCAGCGCGCGGTAAATCTCATGCGCCTCCGTGTGCAGCGTTTGCCCGAGCAGCAAACCCGTTAGCCGTGTATCCACCAGCACCGTGCGATTCCCATTATTCCAGTCCAGCGCTAGCAATCCTGTAGCTCCAGGATTCAGCGGTGCTAAAGCCTTTTCCATGGCGGTAAATTTGGCCTCCACACTGTCTCCGTAGCTAACGGGTACCAAGTGATTGACGAACCACAGGAAAATATCTCCCACCGCGCTCTGGCCCGCCTCCAGGCCGTAATAGCCGGGCATCACAGAGCCATCCACGATGCCGCAGAGGCCGGGAATGTCTGGCAGCGCAGTGGTGTTAGGAGCCACCATGAGATCACACGTGCTGGTCCCGAGAATTTTCACTAACGTGCCCGGCCCCACCCCCGCGCCCACGGCTCCCAAGTGCGCATCGAACGCGCCCACGGCCACCGTCACGCCCCCATGCAGCCCTAGCTTGGCGGCCCAGGCAGCGGTCAATTTCCCCGCTGGCACATTTGCCGTGTAGGCCACGTCGAATAGCCGCCCACGCAACTCGGCCAACGCGGGATCTAGCTTGCCGAGAAATTCTGCGGCGGGCAGCCCCCCCCAACTCGCATGAAACATAGCCTTATGCCCGGCGGCACAGATGCTGCGCTTCACCAACTCTGGCCGCGTGGTGCCCGTGAGCACGGCGGGGATCCAGTCACAGTGCTCCACGAAACTATACGCGGCTGCGAAGACATCCGGGGCCACCCGCCGTAGCCGCAGAATCTTGCTCCACCACCATTCCGAAGAGTAAATGCCGCCGCATTTTGCCAAATATTCCGGATGCTCCCGCTCGGCTAGAGCCGTGATCTCCGCCGCCTCTGCATGGCCCGTATGGTCCTTCCACAGCCACACCTGGGCGTTTAGATTCCCCTGCCACTCCGGCAGTAATCCTAGCGGTGTGCCCGCCGCATCCACGGGAATCGGCGTACTGCCCGTGGTATCGATCCCAATGCCCACCACTTGGCTAGGGGCAAAGTCCGCTCGCAACGCGTGGGCTTGGCCTAACACGGACGTAATCGTGGCCACCAAGCCGTCCAAATAGTCCTGCGGGTTCTGCCGAGCCACGTTAGGATCAGCCGGGTCTAGCAAGATCCCCATTTCCCCACTGGGGTAAGGGAAGACCTGCGCGGCCACCTCCTCACTGGTCGTTAAATCAACGAGGAGCGCGCGACAGGAGTTCGTGCCGTAATCAAGACCGATGGCGTAAGTAGAATGCATAAGTTAGTAGGGGGGAAGTTAGCGTGGCCAGTCCGGTAGCTTGCTCAGGGCAGCCACCACCGCCGCCGCAGGAGCCACCACGGGCTGCAGGAGCGCATAGACACGCTTCCGCACCTCCGGCGGCACGGCTTGCCACGTGGGCGTGAGGAGCAGATAACTGCAAGGATATTTAAAGATCCGCGTCCGCAGATCGAACTCCCGCAGCACGTTAGGCACCGCTTGGAAATCGTGGATAAATGCCGCCTCTCCCACCACGCCAGCGGGCGGCAGCTTGGCCTCATTTTTAAAGAGAATGTAGTCCGCAAAATTTTGCGCCAGGGCGTCTAGCTTCGCCTCATCCGGCTCCCGCGCTTGGTAAATAGCTTCGACCACACGATTGATGAACCCCACCTGATGTTCATGCACGAGTTGCGGCAGGATGTCGCTCGTCGGCAGCAGGTAGCGCTGGAGGTTGAAGAGCGCGCCCGGCGGATTGGCCGTGTGCGTTAGCTTATCCCCCTCCAACGTGGACACCAGATTCGCGTGAGTGTTAGTCAAATGATGCCCGCCCGTCAAATGCCAGCCGCCAAAGCGTTGGTCCAGCGGTACCGTGTGGCCATTTTCCCCATGATGATAGGTGGAAAGCGGACCGCCGGAATGATTCACAGAAATAGACTCCACCACTAACCCTGGCAGGTTTTTGCTCGGCGTATCGGCATGGCAGTTCAGGCATTTATCCGAGCGAACATAACGCGGCAAGGCTCCTCCAGGGCTCAGGCGATCAAAGATGTAGTAAACCATCCCCGCCTCCGCATCCAGACTAGCCACCTCCAGCCGCCCGCCCGGAATGTAGCCCACGGAGGTCTCGCTATTATAATAAAGCGCGCGCGGATTATGCGGATTGATGATCCCGCTCTGGAGACTGGTGGCACTGTAAACCAACATCTGCGTGGACACTGGGATCTCTAGCAACTTCAGCAAACTGCGCAGCAACGGCAGCTCCCCGCTCACGTCCAGCTTCGGCCCCTCCGCCATGGCCTTAGCAAAGCGATCTTGCGGCATCCGCTGCCAATAATGATGCGGCTCAGCCGTGTAATCCAGGGGCGGCGGAGCCGCTCCGGCAATCACACGCAGAAGGCTGAAGAGCAGGAACATAAAACAAGAAAAAGGCCGGAACACGTGCCACCCAAGGCGAGTCTCCCCCACCCTGGCAAGCTGGAAAATGCGGCTCCTGGCCAGGAGCGCAGCCGTGCTATTGCGGCTTGCATGGACGGACGCACGGCGTTGAATGCAGACATGGCTCAGCATCCTCATTCCCCTCCTCATTCCCCACTCACGCAAATTAAACTCGGACTCGTGCAGACCGCCTGCACGGCTGACGTGGCGGCCAACGTGGAGCAGACGGAAGCCCACATCCGCCACGCTGCGCAGCAAGGCGCTAACATCGTTTGTCTCCAAGAGTTGTTTGCCAGCCTCTACTTCTGTCAGGCAGAAAAGCACGACTACTTCGCGCTGGCGGAGCCCCTTTCCGGCCCTACCACGCAGCGGCTAGGCGCGCTGGCGGGAGAGTTAGGGATCGTGCTCATCATCCCCTTTTTTGAACGACGCGCGGCGGGGCTCTATCATAACTCGGTCGTCGTCTATGATGCGGATGGCTCCCAATTAGGCATTTATCGGAAGATGCATATTCCCGATGATCCACAGTTTATGGAGAAATTTTATTTCACCCCTGGGGATCTCGGTTTCCGGGCCTGGGACACGAAGTTCGGGCGCATTGGGGTGCTAATCTGCTGGGATCAATGGTTTCCCGAAGCCGCTAGACTAACCGCTATGCAAGGCGCGGAGATTTTATTTTATCCGACTGCCATCGGCTGGTTGCCAGCGGAAAAGGCCGAGCATGGTGAGCGGCAATACGCCTCCTGGGAAATCATCCAACGCAGCCACGCGGTGGCCAATGCCTGCTACGTGGCCAGCGTGAATCGCATTGGCTATGAAACGCCGGAAGGAGAGCCGGGCATCGAATTCTGGGGCCGCAGTTTTGTGGCGGACCCCAGCGGAGCCTTGCTGGCCCAAGCCTCCACAGATCAACCCGAGGTGCTCCTCGTCACCGTGGACCGAGCCGCCGTGGAGGCCCAACGCCAAGTGTGGCCCTTCCTGCGGGACCGCCGCATTGATGCCTATGGCGATCTAACGCGGCGGTATCTGGACTGAGGCTGCGCATCGCGCTCGTCGTGGCTTTCGTGCTAGGCTTAGCCCATTTGCCGCCGCCGCATTTTCCGCAGTTGCGCAGTGGCAGCCGCTCTCTAGTAATCCCGCCTTCGCTACCGACCCCTGGGAAACGGACCGCACCTTTCTTATTTATCCCCCCCACTAACCTTCCCCAAAAATTTATGAATCACACCATCCTGCAAAAAGCCGCTAACGAAGCCCGTGGACTCGCCATGGATGCCGTTCACAAATGTTCCTCTGGCCACCTGGGCTTGCCGTTAGGCTCTGCGGAGATCGGAGCAGTGCTCTTTGGCAGCGCGTTGAACTTTGATCCTGCCACGCCTCGGTGGCTGAACCGGGATCGCTTCATTCTCAGCGCGGGTCATGGTTCGATGTTTATTTATAGCTGGCTGCACCTCGCAGGCTATAACCTTAGCCTTAAGGAATTGGAAAATTTCCGGGTGCTCCATAGCAAAACGCCGGGGCATCCTGAGTTCCATGAGACCGAAGGCGTGGAATGCACCACTGGCCCGCTGGGTCAAGGCGTGGGCAATGCCGTGGGCTTCGCGCTCTCTGGCAAGATGGCCGCTGCTAAATATAACACGGCGGACCACAAAATTTTCGCTAATCACATCGTCGTGCTGGCGGGTGATGGCTGCCTGCAAGAAGGCGTCGCGCGGGAGGCCGTGGCCTTTGCTGCGCATAACAAACTGGACAATCTGATCCTCATTTACGATTCCAATGACGTGACTCTGGATGCCATGGCGAACCTGACCCAGAGTGGCGATACCGCTGCGCAATACACCGCGTTAGGCTGGGACGTCATCACCATCAACGGCCATGATCTGGACGCCATTGCCCAAGCCATGGCCCACGCCAAATCGAGCGCTAACGGCCAGCCGAAACTCATCATCGCCAAGACTATTATCGGCAAAGGCATCCCCGAAGTCGCAGGCACCGCCAAGGGCCATGGCGAAGGTGGGGCGAAGTTTGTGGATGCGGCTAAGAAAAATCTGGGCATCCCCGAGGGCACCCATTTTCATGTTAGCGATGACGTGCGCGCTTACTTCACCGAGCGCAAGGCCGCCCATGCCAGTGCTCATGCGGCGTGGGAAACTTCCTTTAAAGCATGGTCCGCTGCGAACCCTAAATTGGCCGCAGAACTAACCGCCGCACAGAGCGGGAAATTAGAGGCCAACGAGCTGCTAAAGCTGATTCCCGAGTTTGCCCCTGACAGCAAAGCCGCCACGCGCAACAGCGGTGGCGACATCCTGAACCTCATTGCCAAGGCCGTGCCCCACCTCGTTACCGGCAGCGCGGACTTGTTCGGCTCTACGAAAAACTACCTCAAGGACGGGGGAGATTTTTCTGCCACCAACCACACGGGCCGGAACATCTGGTTCGGCATTCGGGAGCACGCCATGGGTGCCATTTGCAACGGCATCGCTTATGATGGGCTGTTCCTAGGCAGCGGGGCCACGTTCCTGGTCTTCGCGGATTACGCTCGTCCCAGCATCCGCCTCGCAGCCCTAGCCAAACTCCCCGTCACCTACATTTTCACTCACGACAGCGTGGGCGTAGGCGAGGACGGCCCCACCCATCAACCCGTGGAAACCGTGAGCGGTCTGCGCGTCATTCCCAACTTGGACGTGATCCGCCCGGGTGACTCCGAGGAATGTGCCGCCGCCTTTGCCGCCGCCTTCAGCCGGGCGGATGGCCCCACGTTGCTGGCCCTCAGCCGCCAAGATTTACCGAACCAAGGAGCCACACCTGCCACTGTCCGGCGTGAAGGCACACTCAAAGGCGGCTACGTGCTAGTGAAAGAAACGGGCGCGCTGAAGACTATCCTCCTGGCCACGGGCTCTGAACTCCAGCACGCCGTGCTAGCCGCCGCTAAGTTAGGCGAGGGCGTCCGCGTCGTTTCCCTGCCCTGCTTCGAGCGCTTCGATCGTCAATCCGCTGATTACCGGGAGTCTGTCCTCCCCGCCGCCTGCACGAACCGTCTGGCCATTGAAGCGGGCGTCAGCGCCCTCTGGTGGAAATACGTCGGCACTGCTGGTCAGGTGTTAGGCATCGACCGTTTTGGCATCAGCGCCCCTGGCAATCAAGTCATGGCCGAACTGGGCATGACTCCCGAGCACATCGTCAAGGCGCTGAGCTAAACTTTAGTTTACAAAAGCCTCCAGGCCGTGCGGAGAAATGCCCTCGTCATGGCTGGTGGCCTTTGCGTTCCCATTCCTTGATTAACACTGCTTTCGTTTCCTCTTTAAGGGGCGTTTTCAACAGGGCGGGCAGCACCTTGTTCAACAGCTCCGGCGAAGCATTCAGCGACCAGATGACCAGATCCTTTTCATCCTCATGGCAGAGATCCAAGGCCGCCATTTTCAAGGCTTCATTGCCCACTCTGCTATTGTAAATGGCGGCCTCCACCACTTCCCGGTGGCCCCAATCTTTTCCAGGGGCTAAGCGGCCCATGACCACGGACCGTTGCAGCCCATCTTGCCATAGCGCTTTCGTTAATTCTGGTTTGATCGGTGCCCAACCATAGGCTTGGCGCATGGGAACCTCCACGTGGAGCGGGGCCAGCTTTCGTTGATAGCCGAACTCCTCTTCTGCTTGGTCATATTTGTCCGTGTAATTTAGTGCTAGGTAGCCTTGGAAAAAGTGGAGGTCTGCGGCTAGCGGGCTGATTTGCAGTGCTTGATCCAGCAAGCCCATAGCC
Organism: Verrucomicrobiales bacterium; assembly: GCA_043757865.1. Lineage (GTDB taxonomy): Bacteria > Verrucomicrobiota > Verrucomicrobiia > Verrucomicrobiales > V1-33 > JAGNEJ01. The sequence continues at coordinate 10,166 of JAYVOP010000169.1, forward strand.
GTTTCCAGCTTGTCCTCCGCTTCCGCCGGGGGATTCGGCTGCACCTTGCGGTCTGCCGTATCTTCCGCATAAAGCCGATGCGCTGCACTGAGCAAAGCAGCGGGTCTGGCGATGGGATTATTTCCCGGAGCCGATAAATGGACCACTGCGCAGACCAGTCCAATGATGCCGCAGCCGCGCCAGAGGCTCGTCGCCAGCTTCGTGGGCAAGCGCGGATGAGTGCCCATGCGCAAGGTGATACCCAACAAGAAAAGTCCCGCCAGCACGATGCCAAAACGATGCCCTGGCACATCGATCAAGCCATGCACCACCACGATTCCCGCCGCCACGATGCCATTCCACCGCAGCACCCAACTGTGATGATACCGCGCCTGCCGCCATCCCCATAGCAGTAAGCCCGCAACGCCTGCGGCCAGCACCAAGGCTGCTCCCAGGCCTTGCTCAGCGGCTAGCATCAACCAATCACTCTCTGGATGCACACACAATGCAGCGGAAGCAGAGGCCTGACGATACTGAGGAAAAACGAAGCCAAACATCCCCATGCCCACGCCCGTTAGCGGCTCCTGCTTAATCATGGTCCAGGCGTCTTTAAAGACGAGCTGACGGAAGTCCAGCGTGGTATCACTAGTGGTAATTTGCTGCGTGGTGGCGCTCGGATCATTGCTCATGACGACGTTGACCCGCTCCGCCGTTTTCGTAACCCGATGCAACAACTCCCCGCCCATCCAGAGAAACATCGCCCCGGCTAGGGCGACTAAACCTAACACGGTAAACGCTAGCTTCTTAGACCAGTAGCGTTTCCCCAAACCGCCCAGCCAGACCACCCCTCCGAGGCCGATCAAACCCAGCACGGAGCGACTAGTGCAAAAACCTAACGCTGCACCTAGGCAAACACAGAGCGTGAGCGAGGACAGCCCGGAGAGCCCATATTGCTTGGCCCGGAGCGCTTGGAGCAAGCAGCCTAACGCCGTCACCACGCCCAGCGCTAACACCGTGGCCGTGTGATTCCGATTCGGATAAAAACCAAAGCTGGGGTCGTCATCCCCCGGCCACTGCCAGCCATTCACTTGCGCCAAAATAGCTAGTCCCGCCATGATCGCCACGGCCAATGAGAACATCCACGCCAAGCGTAAATGCCATTTCTCCGTGACCCGATGCCCCAACAGAAACAACCCACTGAGCACCGCCGCCGCCAGCATCCACCATTGCCACCACGACTGTTCAGGATGAGCAGTCACTTGGCTGCCAGTGGCTAATCCGGCGGCCTCCAGCCCCTGCCGCCAAGCCGGAATGGTGAACCAACTTTTCGGCAGAAAGGCCCCTGCGGAAAGCGCCAGGAATAGCCCCGCCAGCACATAGATCCAACGTGGTAGCCCAATCTCTGGCGGGCGCACGATCATCAGGATGCTCAAGACTAACAAGCCGATGCCGGGGAAATTCAACTGCGGAGCCTCTGGGAAAAGGAATCCCGCTAGCAAGAGCGCCCACGCCGTGAAGAAGACGCAGTTCGATGAAGGGCGAGAGGCTTCCGGGACATCTGGAGCCGAGGTAGAGGTATGAGGCATGGTAGTGAATGTGTATGAATTTCCCGTAAGTTGGCCAGCAAAAAAAACACCAACCAAAAGGTCGGTGTGAGCACGGAGCGCGGAGTTGAATCTTATACCCTAGCTGGACGAACTAAAGTCCCCGCTGCGGGCTACAAAGCCCCGCCATCTGCGGGATGAGCACAGCGGGGTTCAGGTGGGCTTGGGCGTAGGCTTCGTTCACGGCGCCTACCCGCTGCCAATGCGCTGCGCCTGCGGCGTGGAACGAGCGGAGTTGATCCGCTAAATTGTCCGCATTCCCCGTGGCCACGCGCAGATTCCCTGGGCAGGCGTCCATGAGATCCGTGACGTGGCTAGGGCTAGGGCCAATGTAAACGAATGGCCTGCCGATGAACATAGCACCATAGACTTTATTCGGATGCGTGTGGCCCACTTGCCCATCGCCCATAATGACGACATGGAGGTCAGCCGAACCTAACGAGTGATGAATGACTTCCCGTGGTTGGTAGGGGAGCTGCACGATGTTGGGTAAATCATGCGTGGATTTGAACTCCGTAACATCCCGCGTGCGCACGCCGCCGCCGATGAACACGAACAGGAATCGATCATCCTCCCGCAGCCGCAGCGCAGCCTGCAACAAGGTATCCAGCGGATGCACCACGGCGTGATTCCCCGAATACATGATGACGAATTTATCCCCAAAGCCCTGGGCGATGCGGAATGGATTGTCTAGCCGCGGCCCGTGCCAGACTTGGCTCATCACCGGCCACACGGGCAGCACGCGCACGGTGTCTGGCCGGGCACCACGTTGGGCAATGTGGGTGCCCATGAAATGATCCAGGGCAATGATGCGGTCCGAGCGCCTGAAAACAAAGTTGCCCATGAACTCCAACGCCTTGGCTGCCAGAGAACCTCGCTTCACCATTCCCGCTTCAATGGCCAACTCCGGCTGCAAATCCATGGCCCAATACGCAAAGCGCCAACCCTTCCACCCAGCCACCCAGGCTGCTAGAAACGATACCAACGGCGGAGAGGTCATGCCTAACACCACGTCCGTTTTCCCCGCGCCACGAAAAATCAATCGCCCTAGCAACGCCAAATTAAACGTACCAAAATCCATCAGCCGTTTCCAAATAGCGCCCTTCCCAAACCCCGTGTGCCGCAGCCGCTGGATCACCACGCCCTCATGCGTTTCCTCAGCCACATAAGTCGTGGTTGGATGCTCATACGCATGACGACTCGCCAGCACCGTGACCTGGTGCCCATCCAACACCAACTGCCGCCCTAGGTCCACCAAATGCTGAGCCGTAGAAGCCGTGTCCGGCCAATAGACTTGGGAAAGAATAAGAATGCGCATCGTGAAATAGCGCGTGAAAAGAAAGGCCGCGCCTGCAAGGTGAAATCACTGCTCCACGGCAGGAGCATCAGCCCAGATCTGGGCCATCTCTAGTTTGTTTTACAAAGGCAACCCTGACCACAGGGCAGCTAAATCAATGTGTAAATGAGGAACCGCCGAGCTGGTTAATACGCCATGAGCGGGAACAGTGGTAAGCTCGGTATAGCTTCCATGGATCGGCTTGCAAAAGATCTCCACTTGCTGCCCAGGCGCGTTGAAAAGCCAATATTCTGCCACGTTAGCCGCAGCGTATATCCTAGCCATGGCGCGGTCCTCGGCCACGGTGCTGACGGAGATTTCCACAACGAGCAACGCGGTTGTAGGATTGACATCATGAGAATCTTCCGAGCCCTGGACAAGCGAAATGTCTGGCTCTGGCTCCGAGTCCTTGGTGGTGATGGGAGACTCTTGGCGTAGCCAGAAATCAGGAGTGAGGCATTCATAAAACGCCTTCATAGTGCGGCTGAGGAGGCGAGTATGGAGGATCGATTTGGACATTTTTTCAACAATGACGCCTTCTAGCAGTTCTGCTCGTTTAGGCGCAAGCCCCTGTGCTATCATCATATGCCACGCTGCGACGGAGAGTGGCCGCGCGCGGTTTTGAATACCAGGAAATTCGAGTAGGAGTGACATGTCATTTGTTTAGTTCATTTCAGTATCCATCGCAACTAGATTGCCGTGCGATCCACCCGCTTCCGAAACTCCTCCGGCCAGTTAAGCGCGTGGCGGTCCAAGAGCACATTTCCTAGCACGAGCACGTCCATGTCGGTGCGCAGGAAGCAGGCGATGGCCTCGGCGGGGGTGCGGACGACGGGTTCGTTTTCGTTGAGGGAAGTGTTGAGAATGATGGGCACTCCGGTGCGGACGTGGAACTCGCTGATGAGGGCGTGGTAGCGCGGGTTGGTGGCCTTGGAGACGGATTGCAGGCGGCCACTGCCGTCCACGTGGGTGACGGCGGGGATGATGGCGTGCTTCTCTGCGCGGATGGGCAGAACCTTTTCCATGTAGGGCGCGGCTTCGTCGATCTCAAACCAGTTGGCCACTTCTTCTTCTAGGATGCTAGGAGCAAAGGGGCGGAACTTTTCCCGGTATTTGATGCGCAGGTTGATGATGTCTCGCATGTCGGTGCGGCGGGGGTCGGCTATGAGGGAGCGATTCCCTAATGCCCGTGCTCCGAACTCCATCCGGCCTTGGAACCAGCCGATGACGCGTCCCTCTTCGATGAGGTCCACGGTGCGTTTTACCAGGGCGGCTTCATCGTGCTGCTCGTAGGGGAGGCCAGCGGTTTGGGCGGCGGTGGCGCAGGTGGCGTCATCGAATGCGCAGCCCCAGTAGGCGTGGTTTTGCACAAAGGTGCGGGGATTGCCTAACAAGCGATTATGCACATAGAACGCAGCACCAAATGAAGTGCCATTATCGGCGGCTCCGGCGGGGACATAGACGTTTTCAAAGGGCGTCTGGCGGGTGATTTTACCGTTAGCCACGGAGTTCATGGCCACGCCGCCAGTCATGCAGAGGTTGGGCGTTTTGGTCTTGGCGTGGAGTTTATTTAAAAGATGAACGATGATTTCCTCTGTGACGGTCTGGAGGGATTTGGCCATGTTTTCATGGCGCTTGGTCAGCGGTTCGTCCTTTTGCCGACGGGGGCCTAGCTCTTTTTCTAGCAGGTCACTAAAGAACGGTTCCACGATGGGCGCGCCATCATTCCAAGCCATTTTCACGCCCTTCTTATGATGGGTAAAATAGTCGAGATTTAGCTCGAAGAGGTCGCCTTTGGGACGGATCATTTTGCGGAAGAAATCGACGAATTCGTTCTCTCCATAAGGTGCTAGTCCCATGACTTTATATTCGTCGCCATAGTAAGGGAAGCCCAGATACATGGTGATGCAGTTATACAGAAAGCCGACGGAGTGTGGGTAAAACACACGATCCAAGTCCTGCCATTGGGTGCCGCAGCCCATGGCGGTGAGTGTGCTAGTGAAATCGCCCATGCCGTCGATGGAGAGCACGGCGGCTTCTTCAAATGGGCTGATGAGAAAGCCTGCGGCCACATGGGTTTGGTGGTGTTCGATGCGGTGGAATTTTGCTTTCACTTGCTCCACGGGCAATCCCACGGCGGCGGCAAATTGGTCTTCCAGGCCCAGCGTTTTGCCCTGGCGTTTCAAGCGATCCAGGATGGCGGACATGGATGGGCGGTTCTTGACGACGAAGCCCAGGCGCTTGAAGAAGTTGGCCCGAGGATCAAAGGAAATGGCCACGTGGTCGAGGTCTGCGGCGTTTATATTGGCGACTTCTAGGCAATAGCGGATGGATTCCGCAGGAAAGCCCGCCCAGTGTTTCACGCGGTTAAAGCGTTCTTCTTCGACAGCAGCTATGAGCTGGCCGTCGATGACAAGAGCAGCAGAGGCATCGCCATGGTAGGCGTTGAGTCCGAGAATGGTGGGCATAGGTGTGGTGTGGAGGAAAAATGATGATTCGGGTAAAGCGCGACGCTTCTATTGGAGCAGCGTCCATGATTTGCTATAAAAACTTTACCTCGTCGTGGTGCCTTGGAGACTGCCTAGCACTTGCTTTGCGCCCACTGGGTCTAACCTCCGCCATGCATTCTGGGCTTCTTGCCTCGTTCTCTCTCGCAGTTGCTCGTCCTTAATTTTTGCTACCCAGATGAAGGCAGATTCTGGGTCATTCTTCACGACAGAGGCTACTAAAGTGGCCACAACGGCGTCTATCCAAGGTTGATCGAGATGGGATTTTACCCACTGGCTAGCCGCAATGGGATTTAAATCTAGCCAAGAATCTATACCCGAACCCAGGACTAAAAGAGGGGAGCGCCCAATGTGTAAATCTTCTTTAACCAGCCCTAACGTGTCATCTAGCAACCCCTCAAAATCGTCCCTTGTCATCGTCACCCGTGGTTTGGCAAACAACGCCTGCATCGCCTCGCAGGACCATTCTTCTCTCTCGGACACTTGCTCTGGAGGATGATCCTTCATCCACTGAAGGGATTCTTTGAAGTCGTGCCGCAACCATTGCTTGAGCACGCAGAGGTGCGTATTCTGCTCATCTGCGGTGGCTGCTAACGCCTGCGCCCAGCCCTGATTTTGTTTTGCCCAAGCAACGATGGCTTGCTCCCGTGCTTCGGTTGGTTCTTTCAGTGCGACCTTGGAATCAGCTAGCGCTTCCACCAAGCTGGCTGGCACGGGCGGATGCTGTGTCGCCTCTTTTACTATCCTAGCGAATATTTTCGGAATGCTAGAAAAGGCATGATCTGGTTTGGGGAAGCAGCGGTCAAACCACTGTTGCGCAGTGGCTGCATCCCGCTGGGCCCAGTAGGTGAGCAGGGCATGCAACGTCGCATGGATGGCTTTCGGAGGAAGGTCTGGAGCCATGCGCAGGGCTTGATCTGGTTCCAAGGTGGCTAGCTGGTCAAACAATGCGGACAGTAACGGCAGGCATCGTTCTGAGTGCGGTGGTTCCAGCTTGGAGGCCTCTAGCAACATGGCGATTTCTGGAGTGGTGAATGTTCCTAACGCGCTCATGGTCTCGGTCGTGGGATACCGCGAGATTCCATCAATTTCCTCTGTTAAATTTTTCGACATGGTATGCCAAATCAATTCCAGACCTGCTGCGGCATCCAACATTCTTGTCGGCTGTGCTAGATTTTGCCCTGGCAGAGTGGGCATTGTTTCGCACGTAGGATCGGTGCTCTTGCGGCTAGCGATCTCTGCGCCTAAGCGATGCCACCAAAATGCGAATACCAGGGTCGCGAATAGACATGCTAGGAAAAAAGGCCTATTCATGGCGCTAGCATTTCCTCCAAATCTTGGTGATGATTTGCATATTTCTCCAACTCTGCGGACCGCCAAATCTGATACGCTGCGGGGTCGAACTTCTTCAGAACACCAATGCGCTGCGCGAATTCTTTTCCGCGTGGATCTTTGCCAAAGGTAGCTACATTCCAGCCGAACTCGCTGGCGATACTGCCCCAGAAGGCGCTGGCTTGCTGCTGGCCGACTTGTTGCGCATGCCAACGGATAGCCCAATCTGGATCAAAGAAGTCCCAATATCTAGCCGTTCGCTCTATGGCTTGATTTCGCTCGGCTGGTTCCGCGATACCAAGCAACCAATCGGCCAGCGGTTTTAGCTCTTCTCGAACGATCCCATGCCCATGCTTGTCCATGCTGTAGCTGTCGGGTATCGCCAAGGCGGTGGCTAGTTGCCAGCGTTTGTCGGGATTTGTGATCGACTGGACGTAATTTTTTGCTGTGGGTAGATCGACATTACCTAATCGACGGATGATTGAATCCTCCATCTTATATCGATGCGCGGGTGATTCCAATGTTGGCACTAGGGTCATCAGCTTGGTCAGCAAAGTGACGTCACTCACCTTCCCACCAGCACTGTCTAGCCAGTTAAATCCATGTTCGTTCACCAGATCTATGAGATTGGAAACTGCGGTCAAATCACCCGAATTTAAAGCCATTCTCGTTAGCCAATCGATGCCGCGCATGACCATGCTTTGAACCCGATCCGGGTAGTTAGTCGAGTCCTTCTTCAATACCTCCAGGCACCATTTGACTGTGGCTGCGCTCTGCTGTGTGTCCTCTTCGTTGAGATACGAAACACTGCTCCACACGATGCTGATCAGATCCATGCCATCGGCTGATTCCAGAGAATTGGTATGCTCACGTTCATCAAAGTTCATTACGAACTGGAGCGCAGCCACAGCATCCTGCCTCACCCAGGGAATGAAAAAATCACCTGCCAAGGATCTCTTAAGAAAGGCGTGCCAACCGCCAGGACTGACCATGGTATGCAGTTTCTGAATTGCTTCGGGATATTGATTCACGGTGAGTTGGTCTTGCAGGAAACGAAGCCGTTCTCTTGCCTCGCTAAAGTCCGGGCCCTCGGCCATGGCCGCCATCTGACGAACGACCTCGGCAACGCTCATGCCTGGGTGCAATGGGCGTTGCTGCGGGAAGGCGGGAAATACCGGAGCACTCGCGGGCTTCGCTGCGATCAAGTTTCCAGGAGCATCCTGTCCGCTGATCTCAGCAAGCCGCTGACTTTGCAGCCGCATTCCAATGGGCCAGGCCCAGACACAGCATGCGGCACTGGCTCCTAACGTAGCGGCTTTGACTTTGGGCAGTAGCTTTGCCCATGGGGACAAGGGGCCAGCTTTGGCAAGAGCGTTGGTGGCTAGGGGTTTTGCCAGCACTGCGGCGGAAGCCGCCTGGGCGTGATCTGACGCTAATCCTACTGCGACCAAGGTGAGGGTGGCTGCGGGGAAACGGTGTGTTAGAAGCCTGCGCAGTTTCTCTAGCGAACGATGGACCCGTTTCCTAGCAGCCTCGACGGAGCATCCCATCGCTTGGGCCACGGTGGCTAGATCATGGCCTTCCGCAAAGCGCATCAGCACGGCCGTGCGGTCGGCTACGGAAAGGCGATCCAGGGATGCATCCACTTCCGACTGACACTCCCGCCAACCTTGCGTTTGGCTCGGAGCCGTATGATCGGATAAATTCCAAATCATGGCGGCGGCTTGTGACTCCCGCAGCGTGCGACGACTTTCCGCTTTCATCACGTCGGCCGCCGCAAAACGACTGCGTGCGTGGAGCCAGCCACCCAAGGTAGCATCTGGCTTGAGGCTGGGTGCCCTGCGGGCGAGATCGATGAACGTGAGTTGCACCGCCTCCTCTGCCAGGATGTGGTTTCCCCCTGTCCGCCGCAGGGCCGCTGCCATTACCAAGGGCAGGTAATGGCGGACTAGATTTTCGAATGCCGTCTGATCTCCGGCCAGATACTGGCGGAGCCATTGGCCAGCAGCTAGGCCCGAGTCCAGGCCTCCATGCGTGGGTGGTGAGAGCGATGTCATACCATCATACAGACGCCAGTCGGCTGGAGCGGACAAATTTTTTTGGCGGGTTTACCCTCAGAGCCCGCTACGATCCCTGCCGGGATCGAGGCCATTGGGGGCAAATACCCGGAGTGTCGCTTCGCTCAACTTCGGGCTAATGGCTGTGATGCCTTTGGCCTCTCGGTGGCATGGTGACATGGTGCCAGCAACCTCGCTACCGCATCACCTTGCGGTCCAGCAGCTCTAGCGAGAGCAGGAGTTCTGCGTAGGTGCGTTGCAGGGAATAGTAGAGGCCTGGCCAGCCGTCGAAGATAAGTCCTTTTCCTAGCAGGGTGAAAAAGAAGGCGGCGGGTGCGGCTGGCCAGATCATGAGGCGGAGGCGGTCGGCTAGGCCCGTGGGGCCAGTGGCGGGCTCGCAGAGGTGGGCGGCCTCTAGGGCAGCATAGTTCTGCTGAGAGGTGAGCCAACGGCGGAGGGATTTGCGGTCGTCGTGGAGGATCTTGTGAGTTAGGCTAGCGTGCGGTCCATTGACCTGGAGGAGTTGGGTGTGGCCGTCAGGGATGTAGGTGCAGCGGGCTTTCTGAAATAAGGCTGCACGGGGCGGATAGAGGGTGCCGCGCAGAGGACTACCGTTGAGGCAATAGACGAAAGAAATGTAGTAAGCTGCAAGGTCGGCTGGGGGCTGGCTGGCGGTGAGTTCGGCAATCAGCTCTGGAGTTAGGATATAGTCGGCATCCAGGCTGAGGATCCAGTCGGTGGCGGCGTGCTGGCAGCCGTAGTTCCACTGGGCGGTGTGGTTATCAAATGGGCGCGTAAGGACTTTGGCATTGGGAAAGGTGGCGATGATCTCTAACGTGCGATCCGTGCTGCCACTGTCCACGATGATTACTTGAGCGGCCCAGGTGAGCTGTTGCAAACAGCGGGCAATGTTGGCCTCTTCGTTGTAGGTGAGAACGACGGGGGTGAGGTGTGGCAAGTGCATCAAGCCAATGGGGCTAATCGTTCAGGAGCGAACGGTAAGTGCGCAGCATGTGCGCGGCTATGGTGGGCCAAGTGTAGCGTTCTTCAATGAGTTCCCGGCCCCGTTTTCCCATGTAGTCTAGCTCGTCCATAGGTAGCTCGATGGCTTGGCGCAGGGCGGTTTCCAAGCTGGCGGCCCCGGTGGGGATCCACCATCCGCAGTGGGCGGTTTCTAGCTCTTCCCAGGGAGTGGCATGGGTGGTGATGACGGGCGTGCCAGCAGCTAGGGATTCGGCAACTACGAGGCCGAAATTTTCACTATAACTGGGGAGGACAAAGAGGTCTGCGTCCGCATAGGCTTGCCATTTGGCTCCGCCTGCGAGGCCGGGATCAATCGTGATCTGGGAGGTGAGGCCTGCGGCACTGATGGCGGTCTGCACTTCTGCGCGATGGTTTTGCTCATCCGGTCCCACGATGCGGATGTGCCAGTCGGGATCGCGAATGCCCTTCCAGGCGGCTACTAAGTCGAGCAGGCCTTTCTTCGGATGGAGGCGGGAAAGAAAGAGGATGGTGCGACGCTGGCTGGGCTTGGAGCGGCGTTGCAGACTTTCTGGGGGGAGCGTGATGCCGTTAGCTGCGATGGTGATGGCGGGCTCTAATCCTAACTTACGGAAATTTTCGGACTCGGCCACGGAGGTAGCGTGGAGGAGTTGCGCGGCCTGGAGGTCTTGCTTCTGATAGAGTTTCCAAGCCAGCTTTTTCTTCCAAGAACGATAGTTCAAGGCCCAGGGCTCTAACATGCCGCGGGGGCTGACGACGCGTGGCACTCCAGCGGCCTGGGCCGCCTGGGCCACTTTGTGATTCCACGGCAACCACACACCATGGTCATGGAGGATGACTTGGGAGTCGGCTTTTTTGACTTTAGCTAGCTCATTGGCCAACTCGGAGGGTGGCACCCTACGGGTGGAGAGCTTGGCGGGCGGGAGGATGGTTTCATCGTGAGTCCATAATTCCACAGCTACACCCTCTGCTTGTAGCGCTAGGCACAGTGCGGGCACGGAGTAGGAGGGTCCGCCGTCGGACGTGCGGATGGAATTGATGGTGTGGATGAGTTTCAGAAGCAGCGGGGGTGCAGGGGCGGGGAGCCTGTGAAGCATACGGGGCGAGGGAGCGCTACGATTGATGGCTGTTATGAGGATGCGCAAGTGGCATCTCCCAGTCCACTCCGATGGACCGGCACCAGTGGGCGAAGACGAAGACCGTCCATTGCTGATACCATTGATGGGTGGCCACGGGCAGGCCAGTGGAGGCCGCCCGGAATTGATCTCCGAAGCCACTCGCCAGCCATTGTTCAAAGGGAAAACTGAAGCCCCGCTTGGGAGCACAGGCGATCTCCTGCGGGATCTCTGGCACCGCAGCTAGCAGTAGTTGCTTACCCTGGGCCAGCCGCAAATCTGGGGCGATGACTGCGAGGGCATCGAATAACGTCGCATCTACAAAGGGCACGCGCAGTTCCAAGCCATGAGCCATGCTCATGACATCGCTGTCGCGCAGCAGTTGCTTGCGCATGTAGCGGGTGAGTTCCAGTGCGCTAACGGCATCTAGCGGGTGTGTTGGGAGGGCCTCTGAGGCAGGCGTGGCGGATCCTCTGCGACCGCAGAAATGTTGCGCTAACCGCAGGGCATCCTCTGCGCAGAAGACGCCGCGCGTGGCCATGTAGGCTCGTTCCAGCGTGGGCGGGCCTTGCAGGAACGTGCCTAGCCGTTGCAGTTTGGAGGACTTTCCGCAACGCGTCAGGAGTTTCCCGGCCCAACGCGTGAGCGGCCCGCCCAGCGCGGCCCATTTCCCTAACCGCCAAAGATGCGGCACCTGCGTAAAGGTGACATATCCCGCTAGCAACTCATCTCCACCCAGCCCCGAGAGCACGACCTTCATGCCTTCAGACTGTGCGAAACGGGAGACCATCCACGTGTTGAAGCCATCCACGGACGGCACGTCCATGGCTTGCAAATACGCTGGAAACGCCGCCGCTGCGGACGTGGCGTCCAGTTTGAATTCATGATGCTCCGTGCCGAAATGAGCAGCAGTGCGCGCGGCTGCGCTGGCTTCATCTAGCAGCGGATCGTCCACGGAAACGGAGAAAGTTTTCACAATGCCCGCAGGCTGGGCTTGCCGCATCAGTGCTAGCAAGGCCGTGGAATCCACGCCACCACTCAAGAAGATGCCCACGGGCACATCACTCACGAGGTGCGCGCGGATGCTGTCCTCCAGGGCCGCCCGGGCGGTGCGCACGGCGGTGGGGAGATCTGAGATGCTAGGCGCGGGGAACTCCACTTGCCAGTAGCGGCTGAGTTTCGTCTGGCCCTCATGCCATTCCAGCACATGGCCTGGCAAGAGCGAGGACACGCCTTGCAGGAGCGTTTCCGGCCCGCCCATGGAGCCCGTGGCGAAGTAGTGTGCCACCGCCACGGGGTTCAACGTGGGGGTGATGAGTCCGCTGGCTAACAACGCGCGCAGCTCGGAGGCAAAGCAAAATTGCCCCGCCGCTTCTGCATAGTAGAGCGGCTTGATGCCGAAAGGATCTCTCGCGAGCAGGGCCGTCTGTGTGGCCGAATCCCAATAGCAAAAGGCGAACATGCCGCGCAAGCGAGCCACGAAAGCGGCTCCATGGCGTTGGCAGCCGAGCAGCAGCACCTCCGTATCGGACTCCGTGTGAAAGACGTCGCCCGTAGCGGTTAGCTCCGTGCGCAACTCGCGAAAGTTATAGATTTCCCCATTGAAAATGATCGTCGCACCACCCGCAGTTAGGGTCATAGGCTGATGGCCTGCGGGGCTTAGGTCTAGGATGGCTAGCCGCACGTGCGCCAGATAGGCTTGGCCCGTGGCATCGCTCCATTCGCCTGCATCATCCGGGCCTCGATGCGGCATGGCTGCACGCATTCGCTGCCCTGCGGCCACCGCAGCCGGAGAGCTAGGAGAGTTGGAAATTAGACCAGCGATACCACACATAAGAAAAGAATTAAGTTAGTAGAATCCTACTAACGTGCGGGGAGAAGATTAGAAATGACACGCTTTGTCACATGACAAAAATGTGGGAATCCATAGTGTTCTAGCACTTGAGCACGCAGGCCCGCAGGATCAGAAAGGATGGGCAGCGGATACTGTCGCGTGAGCACGTCATGCAGCGCTTCAGTTAAAGCAGAAAGATTCAGGGGATCGATCAAGACGCCCAGGCGCCCATCCCGCAAGGGATCCACAGAGCCATCTTGGTTCCCGGCAATGACGGGTTTCCCGCAGGCCAGCGCTTCTAAAAAGACGATGCCGAAGCCCTCCTTGCGGCTCGGCATGGCAAAGACATCACAGAGGTTATAGCAATCGTTCAACTCCGTCTCGGGGATGAAGCCCGCGAGGGTCACACATGTTTCCAGTCCTAATGCTTGGACGAGAGCGGCCATGCGCGCGGCATCATCGCCCTGGCCACCCAGGATATAATGCACGTTAGGAAGCCGCAGGCGCAGGGCTGGCAGCGCGCGGAGGATTTGCTCGTAGCCTTTATAGCCTTCGTTAGCCACGAGACGGGAAACCGTGAGGATGATGGGCTGCGCTAAATCTAGTTGGTATCGTTTTAACAAATAAGCGGGCTTTGGTCCCAGTTGGAAGGCGGCGGCAGAAACGGTGTTGGGGAGCAACTGCACTTGCGCAGCAGGCAAGGCCAATTCTCGCACCAGACAATCCCGCGTGAAGCGGCTGACGGCTAGCACGCCAGCAGCCTCCCGTAAGGCCCGGATCACCCGTGGGTTCGTCAATCCCCACGCTTCCACGCCATGCGCCACGGCGGCAAACGGAATGCCCCACCAGCGCTGGCAAAGGCGGGCCAGTGGGGTGAAGTGAATGTGGGTGGAGAGGATCAACACGGGCCGCTCCGCCCAGGCGGCCCAGAGTAATAGGACGGTGAAATGGAGCAAGCGCAGAGGCTGCGGCCAATGTCCTGAGCCCCGCAAGCGACGGCCCGGCTCGCTGCCATCATGCTTGGCCAACACGCGCCATTCAATGTCCGGGAACTCCTGCGTTAGGGCCACGATCAGACTGCGGCTGAACTGCTGAATGCCGCCTACACTGGCGGCATAGCTAGGCACCCAAACATGAGCGATGGGACGGACGGCGTTCACGGCAGGCGGGCTAAGGTAGCGATCATTTCCACACAGGCTGTGAAGACCTCCGCTGGCGTCACTTGGCGCAGGCAAAGCACCTCATGCGGGCACGTCACAGCGCGGCACCCCGCGCATTCCGTATGGGAGCGGAAGACCCGATGCGCGGCCTTGGCCACGGGCAACGGATGCCAGCGCCCAGGCCAATCTTGGGCAGAGAAAATGGCGATGCACGGCGTGCCTACGGCAGCGGCTAGGTGCATGGCTCCAGTGTCATTACCCAAGTAAAATTGCGCGGATGCGAACAAGGCCGCCGACTCCCGCACCCGCAGCGCCCCTGCTGCGGAATGCCCGCATCCCCAGTGCGCGATGAGTTCTGCCGCAGCTGTTTGATCTTCTTTCCCGCCCACCACGACAGGCACCAGCCCATGCTCGGTAATGAGCCGCTGCCCCACCTCCCGGTAATACTCCAGCGGCCATAACTTAGAGGGCCATTTAGCGCCCGGGCAGATCGCAAACCAGCGCACGGTTTCTAACGCGTGTTGAGCTAGCCACGTTTGAGCGGCGGTTATTTCCTCCGTCGTGAGAGCCAATGAAAGGGCATGCTGCGGGGCGGCAATGTGATCGTGCTGGAGGCGGGCGAGGAGCGCATCCGTTTCTGAGGGCACGGGCTGCAAATGCCCTTCCAATGTGCGTGGAAAGGCTTTTGTGGGGAAACCGTGCAGGCCCAGGAGGTTGGTAAAACCAGATAATTTAAAGACTAAAAAATCCCGCAGACGTTGCCTCCGGGAACGGGTAGAGGGCACGAGATAGATCAACGCGCGCACGTCCTCCCGGGCGAGTTTCCGCAGCGTTTTAAAAGCGGCTAGGCCCCCGTGCCACGAGCGCAGCGTGGGATAGGTGCGGAATTCGTCCACGAGGCCCGTGCCCTCCAGCACGGTGGACGGCGGCAGGTGGGATTCCGCCGGCGTCTCGCTCAGTAAGATCACGCGGTGCCCGGGGTAGTGCTCGCGCACAGCGGCTAGCGCAGGTATGGCAACAATGGTATCGCCTAACTGGCCGAAACGGTAGATAACAATGGTGTCCATGCCCGCGTTAGATGTGTTTAGCCGCAGGCGCATCCGCCCCACGCAAGCAGTTGCCACTGCGCGTCTCCGCCTTGATTAACCAAGCCCACAGCCCACGGCCAAAAAATTTAGCAGCAATCGCGAGGCCGAGAAAACCGACGATCATGCCGCCGAACATTTTAATGTTGGAGGTCTCGATCAGCATGGCATTTTGCAGCACCAGCGCAGTGCCCATGGCCATGCCCAGCAGCGCCCGGGGGGCATGTTTACGCAGCCAGTGGTAACACAAGCCCACGAAAGCCCCCCAGCTGAGAATGGGCAGGAACATGCCCCAGGGCCCAAAGTCGATGTAGCTCTCTCCCACAAAACCGATGCCGATGGACGTGCCCTCGTCCGCCCCGGTCACGGAAATGCCGCAGTAGGCATTCGTGCGCGCAGAGTCATCTAACGCCGCCTTGTTAGGGAAAAAGATCCGTGGCATCAAAGTGTGTTGCACCGCCTCGCCCCACAACTGTCCTCCTGTGAAGGGCACCACTGCGGGCACGTTCTTGATCGCATAGCCAAAGTAATCCACATAGCTCATACGCTTCAAGCCTTCTTGCCAGCCTTGTTCCAGGTGCTCCATGCTCACCAAGCGGACCGCTTCTCCCATCCATTTCACACGGTCGGAAAGGCTGACGGTAATAATCTGCGCGCGTTCCCCATCGCTCATATAGTTGCGATAGTAGCCTTTCACCACCTGCCAGAAACCGAAGAACAAGAGCATGATGATACCCATCAAGATCAGTACAAAGACCCGCAGCGGAGTCAATCGCACCGTGCCCGTGCCGGCAATAATAAGTGCAAAGAACACCGTCTTAAACGTACTGAAAAAGCCCGTCAGTCCGATCAAACTTTCTAACACCAACAACCCTAGCGCCATCGCCATGCCCTTACCCGTGGCCGTCCAGCGGTAAAAGATCAGCAGCACCACCGCCCATTTCATCATTTCCACCGCCGAAAATGCCTGCGTGATCGGTGCATACATGCGTCCGCCGATCAGCACCACTGCCGTCGCCAGCGTGCAAACAAACCACGCTACTAGCAGCCTATTCCCATTTAGATGGATCAGCCCGCGCGCCATTTCCGTGAGGTTCCGCGCATCTGATTTCCGGCTAATGAGCCATGTCCCCAGGGCCAGCACGGCCACGCTCGCGAGACTGAGCCAGATCGCTTGCTCAAACTCTGGCACCCCCATCATATCCGCATACGGCACGCCCTCGATGAGGCTTTGCAGTACTGGCCCGAACGCTTGCAGCCACTGGAACATGATGATGAAAAACAGCGTCTGCGGCTGCCCAGGACGCCACAGCAGCTTGGCGCAGAACCAGAGGACCAACACTCCTGGTAGGCCGATGTCTCGGTCTGGGCTGAACGCTGCGCACACCACAAAAAAGGCAAGCATGATCCACATGCCAATGGGCAAGCCCGGCTTCGCCTCTGGTTGACGTTTGGCAAGAGGCCGCCGCAGCGGGATGGTAGGATAAGTGGTGGTGGTCATGACACGAGGAAGTGAAGTGCGCGCAGCGTTCCCTGCGTGCAGGTAGTAACAGAGTAATGCGAAAGTTTAGCCGCTAAGGCGGGCCGCCAATCATGGCCCGCTTGGTATGCAGCGGCAAATTGCCGCAGACACTCCGTCAGCGCGGAAACATCCCCCAACGGAAAACTATAACCCGTGCGCCCAGACTCGATCAAGTCCGGCTCACAGCCACACGCCTGTGAAACAATCGCTGGCGTGCCGCAGGCCATCGCTTCATTGACCACGAGACCCCATGTTTCACTAATTGAAGTGATTCCGAGCACATCCGCTGCAGAATAGTAAGCGGGCAGCTCACTCTGATTTTTGAAGCCCGCAAAAGTCACGTTTATGCCTAACGCAGACGCTTGTGCGCGACACTGCATTTCTAATGGACCGGATCCTACTAGGATTAGGCGATACAAATTAGCGTGACTGCACTCGACCGCAGCAATGCCGTCTAGCAAGGTAGGCAAGCCCTTCTCTGGGATAAATTTCCCCACAAAGAGCAATGCAATTTGATCTGGCCCTACATCCCAACCTGCCCGCAGCGCTACTCGTTCTGGTGCGGCTTGCACAGCGCGCTGGGCAAAGTCTGCATTGTCAATAAAATGAGGCGCGTGGAAAATTTTGTTACACGACACCCCGTAATGTTGGAGATACTCTCGGTTGCGCTGACCTACCGTTAAAAAGCCATCAAAGCTCTTGAGCATAAGCCGATAAGCGAACTCTTTAGCCAGCGCCTTGAGCTTAGAGCGCGGTGTGGCCAGTTGCGAGTCCCCGCGCACTAACACCGGGATGCCCAGCTTCCGAGCCGCCCGGATCGCTTGCCAGTAACATTTCAAATACCACCCCGTCACGATCAAGGCCGCATAGCCGCCCTCGGCCAAACGCTGGGCAATCTCGGGCGTATCACATCCGCCATAATGATCCGAACTGGGCGGCTCCGCTACGTTCACCAAGAACTGATGCGGATAGCCAGAAAGCAGATCCACATCCCAAGCAAACGCGGTACCGAATCCCGCACCCTGCTGCTGGGCATTCGGCTGGTAGGCAAAGTAAATCATCAACTCACACTCCTGCGCCAACGCTCGGAACCAGGGCGCTTGATACTGAATTGGATGACTTGTTAGAATGGCGATTTTCATCGACTAAAAATGGGCTTTTAAATTGCGAATGAACGGCTTGCAAATTGCGAATGAACGGTCTGCGAATTGCGAATTACAGGCTTACAAATTGCGAATAAACGGCTTGTAAATCGCGAATGAATGGCTTGCACATTGCGAATTTTGAGCATAAAATTTGCCATGATTGAACGGGAAGCTAGTCAGTTGATGAGTGAATTACTCCAGCAGTTTCCTGCTGTGGGGTTAGTGGGATCGCGCCAATGTGGGAAGACCACGTTGGCCAAGTCCTTTGGGAAATACTATTTCGACATCGAAAGCGTAGCTGAACGAGGCCGCTTGGACGTTCAGTGGGATCACATTATGGCCGAGGATGAAATCGCAGTGTTTGATGAAGCCCAATGCTGGCCTGAACTTTTTGCGCGGTTGCGCGGGGCGATTGATGCCCGTCGCAAAGTGAAGGGGCGCTTTATTCTTCTGGGCTCTATTTCTCCTGAACTGATGAAACAAGTAGGACAGTCACTGGCTGGCCGCATGGGCCTCATGGAACTCACTCCGTTCCATGTGTCTGAGTTACCTGTGACTTCGGATGCTTTGCTGTGGCGTTACGGTGGCTACCCAGAAGGCGGCGTCTTAGAGGAGGGCGGTGGCTATCCCCGGTGGCAGAGTAGCTATTTGAAATTGATGTCTAAAAGGGATCTTCCTCAGTGGGGCTTGCCTGCTAAGCCAGAGCTTACGGAGCGGCTGTTCCGCCTGCTGGCGGGGATGCATGGCCAAGCTCAAAATGCTTCTGAGTTAGGGGCCGTGCTAGGCCTAACGCATACCACGATTCAAACTTACCTGGACTACCTAGAAGGCGCATTTCTAATTCGTCGGCTCCCGGCGTATCATGCCAAAGTAGCTAAGCGCATAGTGCGCACACCCAAGGTTTATTGGAGGGACACCGGTTTGCTGCATCAACTGCTAGGCCTCACGGCTCAGGGGGAGCTATTGAATGCCCCGTGGGTTGGAGCCAGTTGGGAAAGCTGGGTCATTGAACAAATTCTGGCCCATCGCGCTGCCCAAGGGATCGACACCGCCGCTAGCTACTTCCGCACCAACGACGGTTGGGAATGTGACTTAGTGCTCGAAAGCGAAGGGAAACGCGAACTCATCGAGATCAGACTAACCACCGCTCCGGCCACTGAGGACTTGGCTAAACTGCGTAAAATCCAAGCCCTTATAGGCGCAGATCGTTTGGTATTGCTAACGCGTTGTAGAGATCAACTAACAGAAGGCCATACTTGGATGACGGACTTGCGCGGCTACTTGGCGGCTAGTTCACCAGGAGCCGTGCCCGCTGTCAGCAGCCCTCGGAAAAAGTCAGCAAAGCACAGAGCCGAGGCGGCGGCGGTGTAGGGCTGGAAGGCCGTGGCGTTTAGCGGTAAACGCTGCGCATACTGCTGCTCATGGAGCCATGCAGCAGCGATGCGCTCCGCCAAGGTGGCCTCGCTTTCCTCGTTAGTAAAGGGAACGCACGCACCGCCGCCGACTTGCGCCAGCAAGGAAACTACGGAACTAGCCGCGTGAAACACCGTCAGCAACGGACGCCCCGCTAGCAGATAGGGGTAAATTTTGGAAGCCGTGTAACCGGGATCATCGGACCCGAAAACTAACAGCGCTGAGGCATCTCGCAGGCAGGCTAGCACTTCTGAATACGGGAGGCGTTGGGTGCGTTCGTTGACCAAATGCGCTAGACCATATTCTGCGGCTATCGGCAGCACACCCGGCGGCACATCCGCTCCGCCGCCATAGCGCGTGCCTAGAAAATGGAGCCGCAGTTTCTGCAAAAGTTCCGCTGGTGCATGATCCCGCAGCGCTCGAAAGAAAGCCCGGAAAGTAGCCTCCATGGCTGGAATGACCACGCCCGCATAGACCCAATGAATGGTGTCAGCAGACGGTGTAAAGATTGTCTGCGCAAGCCGCTGGTCAACCACGCGAGCGAAATCCCTAGCATCTCCCGGAAACGGCTGCACCAACGCTGGCAGGCGAGCCGCCCACGGATAACGCGCCACGATCTGCTGCGGGTAGGCCGGAGAAACGGCAGTAATGCCGCTGCATTCCTTGAGCACCGCAGGCTCCATGCGACGGTGCAGGTAGTCCATGATGCCATGCTTCAAACGCCCTCCAGGGGGCACGATCTCGGGGTGCTCCCGGTAGTAATCATTGACCCATGGGTCTTGGTAATCCATGGCGAAGGGCACCCCGAAGCGCTTTTTCCAACGCACCCCTAACGGATGAATGGCAAACACCGTGGTGGAGAAATAGACTAAATCAAAGCGGCCACCAGCCAGCAGCTCATCCCCTTTCCGCGCCAGCGCTCCCCGCGCCCGAAACGCCAGCGAACCCAAGCCCGGCAGCCGACTCCATCGCCGCCCTAACGCTTTCACGCGATGCACAGGCACATCCTTCGGCAGGCCATCCGCCAGCCATGGGTCTTCGCTAAAGCCCGTCTCCGCAGGCTCCACCGCCAGCACCTCCACCGCCACACCTAGCCCAGCCCAATACGGCACCAGCAGCCGCACGCGATGCAGATCCGCCGCGTTCGTCGGCGGGAAATGTGGGGAAATGATGAGCAGTCGCATGGGGCTATCGAGTGAGCCGACTTAGGAGGCAGGAATGTGCTGAGTCATGACGCTAGCCTCCAAAGTCGGCTGCTACTAGAAGTTACAACCGTGACTACCCCGGCACCGCACGTAGATGGCAGACGGCGGGCTCCGTTTGATAGTCTGGGGCGCGGCCCGTTTGCAGGACGGTGATCTGGTAGCCGTGGCCTTGGAGAAATTCTGTGCACTGCCGTGCAAGGTCGTGGGAATGCGCTTCGATGTAGAAGCTAGGATGATGCTGCGTGATGAGTTGCTGCGCGCCTTGCAGCACCAGGAACTCCGCGCCCTCCACATCGATCTTTAAAAGCTGCGCAGGCTGGATTTTCCCCGCCGCTATGAGGCCGTCCAGCGTCTCTAGCTGCACGCGGATACTGCCCGCAGCGGCATCGCCACTATCAAATGTGCTGTGACCTAGCTTGCCCATGCTAGACTCTGGCATCACGGTAAAAGTCGTCTCGCCAGCGGCATCCGCTAGGGCATAAGGAAAGAGCGTGATCGGCAAGTTAGGGTTCAGCGCTATCATCTTGCGGATCTGTGCTTGGTTATCTGGCAGGGGCTCGAAGACGGCCACGGCAGCGGCTTGCTGGCAGGCCATGACACCGGAAAAGAAGCCCCGGTAGCCGCCAATGTCATAGCAGACAGCACCCGGCGTGACGGCAGCGGCTAACGTCTCGGAGAACGATTGCTCATAGTTGCCTAGCCAAATTTGTTTATCCTGCGGCAGTTCCACGGGATAGACCAATCCACCCGCCGGGCCACCCTTGATACGGTGGTCAAACGCCGCCCCGTCCATGTGCTTGGCCATGAGGTGTTGCTGGAATTGTTTGAGGCCAGGAATGTATTTGATCCAGCTCCGAAGACGATACGGGATTAGGCTTGCTGCGGATTGAAGAAGTTGGCTCATGGAAATGGGAGGAGGGTGGAAAGATGGATTTTAAAACGGTCCATTTGGGTCTCCCGATTCCCTTCCTGGAGGGCGTAGATGCGGGCGTTGGTGCGTAGTTGTTGGAGGAGGGCGGGGTTATCATTGAGGTGAATAATCTGTGCTTTCAAGGAAGCGGCGGAACCTGGGGTAAAAAGCAAACCTGCTTGGCTTTTCGTCACCACCTCGTGGAGGCCTGGGAGGTCACTGGAGAGCACGGCTAGGCCAGCCATCATGTAGTCAAACATTTTATTCGAAACGGTCAATTCGTGGTTTCGGTTTCCATCCCGCTCTAGGCATAGGCCGATGGTGTGGCCCGCCGCAGCTAGCACGGCCTGATCAGGGGCGTGCGGGGGCAGAATGTGGACGCGATGCTCCAACCTGCGTTGCGCGATCTCTGCCTTGAGTCGGACGCCGTTATCGAATCCGAGGCGGCCTTGGAGATGGAGGGTAATCTCTTCTGGGAGATCCACGAGCGCATCCAATGCTTCGGCTAGGCCCCGTTGGCTGACGCCCAGGACGGAGTTGCGCCAGTAGAGTTTGAT
This sequence comes from Verrucomicrobiales bacterium, assembly GCA_043757865.1. Taxonomy (GTDB): domain Bacteria; phylum Verrucomicrobiota; class Verrucomicrobiia; order Verrucomicrobiales; family V1-33; genus JAGNEJ01. The sequence goes on from JAYVOP010000169.1 coordinate 31,929, forward strand.
TGGCGCGGGGGGTGAGAGGGTGAGCTCGGCTAACTGGCTAGGGCAGTTGTAGAGGGAAAGGAACTGAGTGCAGCCATAGGCTTGCTGGTAGGCGGCGGAGACTTGCGGGCTACTCGTGGTCAGCAGCGCGCACTGGGGCAGTCCTTGGCTTTCCAATTTCCGGATAGCCACACGCAAGGTGGAGGCCTGCCCTTCACCCATATCAGAGTAGAATTCCATGCAATCGAAAATGAGCTGCCCTCCCTTGGGTAGAGCGAGCATGGCTGGCAGTAGCATTTCGGTGTTATGGGCATGGATCACATCGGGCTGTAATGTGCGGAGGCGTTGAGTTAGTCCGACAACATTTGGGGAGAAGAGGGCTGGCAAAAGTTTGCCAGTAGCCTGGAAAATGAGCTGGGCGAGATGACTGGAAAGTTTGTTTCGCACTAACTTTAGGAGCCCACTGGTTTTGGTGGGATAGGCGTGGCTAAGCCACTGGAGATTAGGTAAATCCCCTAAAACGGGGGTGGGGATGCGTTTGAAGTTTAGCGGGGAGCAGTCGAGGAAGGTGACCTCACAATCTGGGCGAAGTTCAGCTAGAGCTCGGGCATGGCGCGGGCCCCGTGGTTCTGCATCCGCCCGGTAGGGGGTGCAGACACAGATCCTCAGTTTACGCGGCATTACATTCACGCTCAAGGATGGTGACGATCTGAGCAGCCGCGTCCCCCTTGCCGTAGGGATTGGCTAACTGACAGCGGCGGCGGTATTCGGCTGGATCTTGAAGCAGTTGATTAGTGGCTTGGCAGATGGTGTTAGGATCAGTACCCACTAAGACACAAGTGCCTGCGATTACGCCCTCCGGACGTTCCGTCGTTTCGCGCATGACGAGGACGGGTTTGCCGAGGCTGGGGGCTTCTTCTTGGACTCCGCCGCTATCACTCAGGATGAAATGGCAGCGGTCCATGAGCCAGATGAAGTCTTCGTAGGCGGCGGGCTCAGCTAGGCAGATGCAGGGGTGTTCGCCAAGCAGGCGCTGAACTGGTTCGCGGACATTGGGATTCAGATGCACTGGATAAAGAATGCCGAGGTCCGGGTGCTCTCTGGAGATGCGACTGAGGGCGGTGCAGATGTCCTCGAATCCTTGCCCGAAGGACTCTCTACGATGGCCGGTGACGAGTAGCCAACGGCTCTCAGGCCGCTCCAGATACTGGGCGCGGAAGTGGTCTGCAATCCCCATCCTAGCAGCTATCTGAACCGCATCTCCAGGGATCTGCCGCAATTTCTCCCGGACCCAAAGGAGTGAATCGATGACCGTATTCCCGGTCACATGAATGCTCTGCGGCGGGTGGTTTTCCCGGAGTAAATTTTGCCGACTCAACTCCGTGGGCGCGAAATGCCAGCGGCAGAGCGGTGATGCGAGGCGGCGGTTCATTTCTTCTGGGAAGGGGGACTGCATGTCGCCTGTGCGCAGGCCAGCTTCGACATGGCCAACGGGAATGTGATGATAAAATGCCGCCAAACTGGCTGCCAGCACGGTGGTCGTGTCGCCCTGCACGAGCACGGCGGCGGGCGCAATGGTGCGGAGGTAGTGTGAGATTTTTAGTAAAGCTTTGGCGTTGAGTTCGACGAGGGTTTGCCCGGGGGTCATAAGGTTGAGATCATGGTCCGGGGTGATGCTAAAGACGTCGAAGGTCTGCCGTAGCATTTCCCGGTGTTGTCCGGTGCTTAGAAGCACCGGGGTCAAGGTTGTGGAAGCTTGGAGCGCGCGATAGATTGGCGCAATTTTGATGGCTTCAGGGCGAGTGCCTACGATGAGAAGGATGTTCACGGGATAGAGGGGACGGGCGGGTGCCGGAGATCAGGTTGAGGTTAGCTCCCCCGCTGAGGTTTGCGACCTCTGGAAGCGAGCCACTAAAGTAGGACTATCGATACCGACAAGGTTTTCCACCTAGTAACCGAAGTGTTCCAGAAAGGAAATAAGATCATTATTACGGAAACCCACGGTCGTTGTAAATCTTCGTACGCCTCAATCACAAGCAACGGGCGATGATTCGCAAGCAGATCTCCAACCCCTCTTAACGCCAGTTACTCGGCCTCTTCGATGTCGATCTGGATGGCCCGAACCCTCTCCAACTGCGGGTGGTGAGGATTTCGCTGAGGCTGCTTAGCGGCACTTTCATTGTGGTTGGGGTGGGAGACAAGCTTTAATCCACCTCCGTAAGCGCTGGCAATGGGTAGGCACACCCATGTTTATAAGCTGCTAGCGGATGCTTTTGGAGGGATTGGAGACAACTGAGGAGGACTCACATGGGCTGATGGAAGTGGAAATGAATTTATCTGATCCTCGGGGTAGCTTCTGGAGCAACGGCCGTTCCAGGCAGACGTGGGCGAGCAGGCCTGCTAGCAACGTGATGGTGATGATGATCGGCGTGATGAGGTGGGTGCCATAACGCGTTAGTAATTGTTGACTCCCGGCCACTTTATACAACACCGAGAGCACGGGGCCATGCACGAGATAGAGCGAATAAGAGGCATCTCCCAGCAACGCCATTCCGCGATACGGCCCGCTGCGGGCAATGGCTAGGCCGCCTTGGCGATCCAACATGGTGGAGGCAACGATGATCACAAATGACAGGCTGCCGTAGAGCAGGACGTGCTCGCTGCGAGCGAGTTCGTAAATGGGGCCGGGAAATAATCCGGTGCTGAGGAATGCCACTAATCCCATGACTAGCAGCACGATGCACGCACCCCGTGGCAGGCGGCTAGTCGGCATTCGCGCCACCAACCATGCGGCTAGGCAGCCGATCAGGAACTCGAAATTCTGCGGCCACCACAGCAGGTGTATCACCGGATTTTCAAAACGATGCGGCCCACCTAACGACATGATGACACTGCCGATGACGCCCACGATCCACACGCCGATGATGGGCCTCGCATAGCGGGGACGGAGGCCGATGAGGAGTGCGAACCACAGGTAAAATAACATTTCATGGCGCAAGGACCAACCCGCCACCAGAATGGGCGAGCGGGTCATGGGCAGTAGCAGCAAGGAGCCTGCAATAATGCTTGGCTGCGTTTCATCCCCCTGGCCGTAATGCGCCACGATGAAGTAAACGGGCAGGATCAGCAGGGTGACTAACCAGTAGATGGGAAAGATGCGCACGACGCGTTTCCGCAAATAAGTGGCTAGGCGATGGGGCTGGGCGAAGTCGCCTTGGTGAATGTAGAAGATGAGGAATCCGCTGAGGACAAAGAAGAAATCCACGCCTGCATTTCCCATGGCAAAGAAGCTGCCGAGGAATGGCTGGCCGTGTTGATCCGCTGTGATGCCCGTAGCATGGACTAGCACCACTAACACGGCGGCCCAGCCACGGAAGATCTGGAGCAGGCTGAAATTTACTTTATTCATCGGTCCAATTTGTCTCAGACCGGATGCGGCAGCAGGAGCAGCCGCCGGGCGACCTTCTGCATGGGCACATAGTTCAACCAATGGTGCAGGCGGTTGCGGAAACAGACGCGCAATACCAGCACGTAGCCGATGCAGAAGCCGAGGCTGGCCAGGATGCAGGGGACCAGGGCGGTGGTGCCGGATTGGCCGCAGATTTGCAGGATTCGCATGGTGCCTAACGCGGAGAGCCAAGCAGCGGCGGCTCCGGTGGCCACGGGCATCAGCCAGCCTGCTAGGGTGATGCCTTCAGCTTGGCGCAGCCAGCGGGTAACGGCTAGGAAGACGCTGACCTGCACGCCGATCATGGCTTGTAAATAGCGGTCGAGGCCATGCGGCAGCGCCCAGTAGAGAGCGGCGGCGGTGCCCACGAGGTTGGCCATATCAGCATAGAAACATTCCCGTTGGCGGCTGCGGGCGATCAGCAAATTATACACGGCTAGGTAAAGGGAAAAGGCGATGCCCCAGCCCATGGCCCACGGGATAAGCGGGATAATGGCCGCCCATTTCCTTCCATACACTAACATGACTAGCGGAGTCGCGGAAATCACAAAGGCCACTCCGGTGGGGATGGCCATCCAAACGATGGTCTGCACCACGAGGCTGCCCACCCTAGCCGGATGTCCGGCACCTCCGTCCACGCGGGCGAGGATAGGGTAAAGGGAACTGAGCAACTGCGCAGCGATGTTGATACAGAACATTTGCGCCAGCCCTAACGAGCGATTGAGCACGCCCAGGACATCGAAACTGAGCATCCCGCCGACCACCATGGAGATTAGCATTTGCCGCCCGTAGAAAGCCATGCCGCTGCCCATGCGGCCTACCGCAAAGCGCGCGGTGGGCGCATACCGCGCCCAGGACCACTGCCAATTAGGACGCCAGTGGGCTTTGACCCACAGATCATAAGCGAAGGGCAGGGTGGTGCAGAGGCCAGGCACTAACAGAGAATAGGTGCCGCAGCCCGCCCAGGCCATGATGATGGCTAGCAAGGTGCTGGCCAACATGCCGATGCCGTGGAGGATGCGCAGGCGTTTCCAATTGAAGCTGCGTTCCAGCATTTTCAGGCGGAATTCTTTGGGCACGCCGAGGATAAAGGTGGCGGACATCACATGCACGAACGGGGCTAGCTCGCGCCAGCCCGGCAGCCACCAAAAAACGATGCCGATGATGTTGATGACCACGAACATGGCGAGATTTAACACCACGGAGGCGGTGAAATGATCTTGCCAGGGGACTTCCTCGTGTTCTTTGAGCTGTAAGCTGTGGACCACGAAGTTGGTCATGGCGAAGATGTTAATAAAGCTAACTAAATCCCCGATGAAGCTCATGTGACCATAAGCGCTCTGCGGCAACAGCCGAGCCAGAATGCTCGTGGTCACGAACTGGAGCGCCATGCTGAGGATATTGAATCCAGCATTCCAGATGACCGATGAGCGTGCGGAGGAGGCGAGGGACATAGCGTGCTTGCTAGGGCGCTGCGGCGGCCCAGCGCTTGCGGAACTGCAAGAACGGGCGTTCGACGAGGTAGTAGGAGGCCGTGGCGGTTAGGAAAACGGGCAGCAGCCAAGTGGAGAAATATTGCCACAAGGGACGGTTCCAGCCGAAATCTGCGGGATCAGCGCAGAAGAATTGTTGCCAGATATAAAGCGAGTAAGACAAGCGCCCGACCCAAGCAACCAGGGGGATATTTAACAATCGGAAGAGGCTTATCTGTGGGCATGCTATGCTGATAGAGAGGAGCACGCTGAAGCCAAGGGCTTCCATCAGTGGCCGGAAGGGCTTGGTAATGAAACCTGCCTTAAGATTATGCTCTAGCACATACGGAATGAGTATGAGGGCGGCGGCGGCTAGGTAGATCCAGGTCGGGCGAGAGACACGCCATCGAGCCTGCAAGGCGGGATGGAGGAATGCCAGGAGGCAGCCGATGGCGAGGCTATCCAGCACATTTCCCAGGGAATACATGGAGAAAAGGGGATTGCTAGGAAAGAGTTTGAGATAGGTAACAACGCGCCAGAGCGGGCTGAGCACCAGCGGCACGCAGAGGATAATCCACGCGCGTTTCGGGCGCAGGCACAGGCCACCGAACACGAGGAGGGGGGGCCAGAGAAAGTAAAATTGTTCCTCACAAGAAAGGCTCCATAAGTGACCGATGAGCCAGGGCCGCGTGGGCATGAAATTTACTGTGAATGTAAGTAAGTGCGCCCAGGTGGTGGCCGTTTGCTGGGCCGTGGAGAACCATTGCAATGCGGCTACGAAGAGCAGGAACGCGCCATACACGGGCAGGAGGCGCAGGGCGCGTCGGAGATAGAAGGCCCGCAGGCTCACGCGACCATACTGGGCGTGCTCCCGCAGCATGAGGGTGGTGATGAGGAAGCCGCTGATAAGGAAAAAGATGCGCACGCCCAGACCACCATCGAAGAGCCACGTCACGTTATGCTCGTAGCTAGCCGCTAGCCCCGGCACCATGATGCTGTGGTTTCCTAGCACCAGGAGGATGCTGAGGGCGCGCCAGCCATCTAGCGATGGCAGGTGGCCTTTTCCGTAGGAAAGTGGGGGCATTAGAAATCTGTGCGGTAACGCAGGCGGGAGGACCAACGCTGGGCGGGCATTTCCACCCAGCGATAAAAGGCCCACGCGGCGAGCAGGGAAACAATGAGGGCGAGGCCAGTGACGAGCATTTGTGCGCCTATGGTTTCCAGCGGATAGCGTTTGGCGAGGTTAATCACCCGGCCACCGATGGGCACGTGCAGCAGATACAGCGAATAAGAAATGGTACCGGGCCACGTTAGCCAGCCAGGAAGGCCGCAGCGGACGCAGCTAATAGCCACGGCGGTAAGGGTGCCCATAAGCATTTCGGGGCAACCGAGGGAACGAACACCGATCACTGCGGCCACCGCCAGCGCGAGGGCGAACTGCCCGCAGTTGATTTTACTTTGGTGATACAGCAGCATCAGGAGGCCTTGGACAAAGAGGGGTAGGTAGCGGATGATCCACACGGTAGGCACGGGCAGACAGGCCAGCGCGAGGAGCGCGCCTAGTAAGCAAAGGAAACGCGCACGGGCACCATTGAGCCCGCCCATGAGCAGCGCGATGAGGAGGTAAAACTGCAACTCTATGGCCAAGGTCCAATACACGGGCTGCAGCCATTCAGAGCCGCAGATGCTTACCAGGAGCAACGGATGCAGGAGGAACTGCACGACGCTGTAGTCCGGTGGCTGACCCTGGAAACTAGCCGCTAGGGTGGACAGTTTTCCTAGCGCCACCACCACGATGATGCTGGCTAGGAAGGGGATGTGGAGGCGGATCAGGCGCTTTTGCAAGAAACGCAAGCCGTGCTCCCGAATCCGATAGTCTAACCGACACAGCGAGTACGGAATGACGAATCCACTGATCACAAAGAAGCAATCCACGCCCAGCCGACCTTGATTACAGATTTGTTGAAAGACTGTGGGGGCCAGCGCATTGGTGAAATGAAACAACGCCACAGCTACCGCCGCAAATCCCCTCAGGGCATCCAGGATGTGGAGTCGGGTGGGAGCGGTGGGCATGTTGAGTGCGTGATAAATAAAATTTAACCATAAGAATCACAAAGATTACAGCGACTAAGCAAAGCGCTTTGTTAAGTCTTGGATCCTTGTAATCTTTGTGTTTAAACTCATTTCATCGCGTCGTTTGAGCGCTGGCTCATGCGTCGCACGATGCTGGTCATGATGGCGATGAGTTCACTGCTTTCTTGCTCTAGCGCACTGGTGAGTTCCGGTGCGAGGAAGCAATCTTCCCGTAGGAGTTCGAGGAGAAGTTGGGTGCTATCCGCCGATTGGAGGGCGGTGGAGAGTTCATCGATAAAGTCCTCGTCCGTGCGCGCCCGCGAGGCGATGCGCACTTGCGCGGCCATGCTGGTGGCTGCCTCCAGGAGTTGCTGCCCGCACACTTGGATGTCCGCACGCTCTGCTGGCAGTTCCGCATAGAGACGGATCACACCGCCTGCGAACCGCTTGGAGCGGGTGCGGAATTCTTCATTGAGGCGGCCAGGACGATCCATGGGGGTAATTTTATTTTGCATAACTAACCTAGGCAAGCATGAACAAGTGCTAGTTAATTAAGGAGCCAATAACTGATGTAACCGATAACTTCTCGGGGGAGGGAATAGAGGTCTCGGTAATTAAAATAATGCGCTGGGGCAGAGTAGATACTAGTGATGCCAGCCTGTTTTAGGGCTAGGCGGGAGCGAGGGACGTGGAAATATTGAGTCACCACCAAAACACTGTTCCAGCCGCGGGCTGTCAGTGTGGAGGCGATGTTTTGGGCGCTGGCTTGCGTAGTCCACCCTTGACTGTCGAGGATGATATTAGCGGCGGGTATTCTTTGGGAAAGGAGGTAGTCCTGCATGACGACTGCTTCGTCGAAGCCCTCTTTTCCCAGGCCGCCAGAGACCATAATGCGCGGAAACCATCCATCCCGATACAGTCCGACAGTGCGGTCCAGTCTGGCTTTGAGGCTTAATGAAGGTTTGCCAGTGGGCGTGACTTTGGCACCTAGAACCAGTGCGACATCCGCCTTCCCCAAGTGATCTTGGAGCCCCGCGATTCCAATGACTAAGCAGGCGAGGATGTAGGCAGTGGCGAGGCCTAGGAAGATGCGCCAAGAGCGAAAATATTGGGCAATAAACGGTTTCAAAATTGCAGGTAAAAGAACGGAAATTGAGGGGGCACAATTGGTCTGGATGCCGAATCCAACCGTGGCGCCAAGTTGAAAAATTTACCCAGCCGAATCGATATTTAAGCCCTGATGGGCCGTCGTCCGAGCACGATTTCATTGACCACCCGGGGCGAGACTCCGAGCCCCCTGGCAAGCGCGTTTTGCAACAAGCCGTGGAACTGGGGGGATTCTTCCAGAAGGATTTCACCAAGGATTATTGTTTTCATAGGTTGGGTTTCCAGCCACCATACGGATGCTGAGCTAGATTTGAATTGAAGTAGCGAGGAAGATGGGAAACCTCCGCTCCGAGCCAGAATGGCTAGATAAATGGAGTGTGTTCGGTCTCCAATTCGATTTCCGCTAGATTTAGTCCGTGGTTGGCTCCGTGAAATTCATCGATTTCCCAAATATGGTTCTCGAGGTGGATTGTGTAACAAGTCTTTTCGATGCAAGGAGGAGGCAGCGGACGAGAATTTCTTCAGCGTGAGCGACAGGGATGGGGTATTCAAATTCTGGGCGGCTGATTCCAATGGTGCGACCCTTGATGGTGAGGCAGGCAGATGAGCCCCGAGTCGGATACGGACGATTCGCTCTGGGTCACGAGAAAGATAGCCTTGCTTAATGACAGTGCCTGCGGGCTCAGCGACAAAGCAGCGCCAAGAGTCGTTGGCTAAGAGAAATTTACGTTCTATCTCGGCAGGCATGTAGTCGTGAGTCGGCCTCCGTTTGAACACCATTAATATTTCCAATGATAGAAAGCGGATTTGATGACCTCGTTCTGAAAGGCGATGAGGCCTTCTTCGTGCGTCCACCAATCATCGGCGGTGTATTCGCGGGCGGGGATGCTGATGACGTGGGGATCTGCGGCGGGGCCTAGGTTGTGTTGGAAAATCCAACGCACACGGCGGGTGTAGAATAGCTCTGTGGGCAGCAAGAGCACTGCGGGAGCACTGGTGGCCGGCTGGTGGGAGAGCCATTCTTTAACCGCGAGGGATTCCTCGTAGGTACTGGAAACTTTGGTACCAATGAGGGTAATGGCCTCCGCTGGGACGCCTTCGTGGATGAGGACATCTCGCACGATGTCGCTGTCATTGCGGATCATCCCTAACTGCTCCGTGGGGCTGGCTTTGACGACGGGAATGAGGATAATGGGGGCGAGGCCGACATGGTAAAGTTTAGCGGCGGCAAAGGGTCGGGTATCTCGCCCGCCGCCGAGCACAACAATGGCGGTGGCAGGTGCTGGCGCGCTATCAATGATCCACCACGCAGCCGCTTGGCGGAGGAGCGGAGCGCGGCAGGCGTAAGCTAGCATTAACAGCAGGAGGGTGCCTAGCAGCCAGCGATGCCAACGACGTTGATTCCAGTTTGCTTTCAAATGGGGCGGTGGCAGAGCCGGGTGGAGCGAGGCTGCGTCTGAGCGCTTCGTGACCAGGGACATCTCCTGTTAAGCTCCCGCCCTTGGTCGTTGACGTGCAGTCAGACCAATCCTTCCGGGTAGAGCATAGGGTGTGGCCATGGGCACGTGGAGCTAACGTGAGGAGAATGGCAAGGTAGGAACCGCTCCTGTTTCAGCGTCCACCGATTCTGCCGATCAGCACGTAGAAGGTTTTCAAGACGATGCTGCAATCAAGGATGATTGAGGAGTGCGCAAGATAAAAAAGGTCGAAGGAGAGCTTGTTTCGGGCGTCTTCCACGCCTTCTCCGTATGGGTAATTCACCTGTGCCCAGCCTGTGATGCCGGGCTTTACCAGATGGCGGAGATGGTAGCAGGGGAGGATCTGTTCGTAGTGGGCCACGCAGACGGTCCACTCTGGACGTGGGCCCACGATGCTCATGTCTCCTTTGATGACGTTGATGAGCTGGGGGATCTCATCGAAGCGCACCTTGCGCAGGAAATGTCCTAACCGGGTGATGCGCGCGTCCCCTTTCACCGTAGTAGTGCCAGCCTGCTCGGCATTGAGCGTCATGGTGCGGAATTTATAAATGGTAAATTCCTTCCCCCGCAGACCCACGCGCGATTGTTTGAAAATGGCGGCCCCGGGGCTGTCCAGACGGATGGCGATGGCCGTGAGGAGCAAAATCGGCACCGATAAAATGAGCGCCAAGGTGCCGAACACGACGTCGGAGAATCGCTTCAAGTGAGAAAACGCGGAGCTTTCCGCCAAGCGGAAATCCCGCTCGAAGAACCACTCGGGAGAATCGATTCCGGAGTCCAGAGTCTTCACCCGTTGGCTCCAAAATGCGGACCACGTGTAAACGGGCACGGTGGACGCGTGCAGCGCCACGAGAAAGGGACTGAGCTGATTCAGCTCCGCCGCTGCGCTGGGCGCAATGACTACGGTGTCTGGGCTGTGGGTCTCGGAAACTTGGTCTTGGTGCGGATTCCGCAGCAGGCTTTCGAGCCCTCCTGACACTGCGACGTCTGAGGGTATAGCCACCACGTGCAGATCACGATTGGTCAGCCGAAGAGATTTTTCTAACCGTTGCGCTTCCTCGTTAGTGCCGACTACAATGACGCGAAGTTCTGCCATCTCCCGCGCGCCCATGGCCCATGCCAAGCGGCGGACGGTGAGGCAACCGATGGCACTGAGTAGCGGGGTGCTAAGCAGGAAAAAACGGCTCGTCTGTAAGTTCTGTCCATACGTGGCGAACAAGGCCGCCGCCCCCGCTCCTACCAGCGTGGCGAGCACGCTGGCGATCAAGAACTCTGAAGCAAAGCGCAGGCTCGCAAAGTCCGCATCCCGGTCATACGCCCCCACCAACCACTCCGCAAACAACAGACACCCGAACGGGATGGCGACCACACTGTGATTCGGAAACTCCGTCCCATGTGCGAAGAAATTTAAAATCTGCAATGTCAGTCCGGAGGCCAGCGCGCACACTGCCACGTCTCCGAGAAACCACAGGAAACGCCACAGCGCAGTGGAGAGCCGCGCACGCGCGGGCTCGCCCACGGGATCGGCGGTTTGCCATTTAGTTAGGGCACTGCGGAAGGATTTCACAAGCAAAGGCTTTCCTATAAAGGGATCGCTGGCAATAGCTTTCATTGAGGATGGGGAGGGACAAGAGGAGAGGAAGGTCGATACGGACCCGTGTTTCTGACACAACGAGCTTGGCCTGGATAGATATTTTTTGGAAAATCATGGCCCTTCCACAGCCGCGCCTTTGCTCTGCAAGGCACCTAAACGTCACGGATCCGCCCATCGAAGCGGAGCCAACTCGGACCGCCTTCGAATCAAAAAAATTGCTGGTCCCCATGAACCCCGCCCATCTTTTCAGTGGGAGTCCTGCCCCAAAGCTCGGGCTCACGCATGAAATAGACCGCTGGCTATGGAGCTTCTTGTCCTACTGTTGGCGAGCAGGTCAACAGCCTGAACCAGACTAGCCCGGGGCCAGGCTCTGGGCGCATCAGCTAAAAATTCCCTAGCCCCAACCGGGCGAGATAATTCCCGCTAGACTCGAAGTTGACGGAGACCAAAGCGCGGAAATAACGCGGATGGTGCAAGCGAGGGCCGCCAGCAACGGAACGCGCATTACTGCGGCTTGATCGCCTCGCTGGCCTCGCTGGCCTCCTTGGCTTCGCGGGCGCGGCGTTTGCGTTCTTCTTCGTCGGGGTCCTCATCACGGTTGCTACCGCCGTAGCCAGTGATTTCAACAGTGACTAACGAGACGGGAACTTCTGCTGTTGGCGCGGTAGTTTTGGGAGTGTCAGTCGTGCTCGGGCCGGGGGCGGGAGCGGGGGGCGGCGGCGGGGGCGCGGCAGCTATGCTAGGCGAAGATGGGGCGGCTACAGCGGGCGCTCCTGAGGCGGCTCCGCTAGCGGCTATATTTCCAGCATTGGCAATAACTGGCGCGGCTAAATTTAACGTGCCTGCGGAGCGGATGCCTGCATCGCCAGCGTCGATCTTTCCAGCCACAGCTATGAGATCCACGCTGCCGGGGGCCAGACCAGCCACGGTGTTCAATACACCGATGCCGCCACCAGTGGCCAAGCCTGCAAGGTCCACTTTCACATCGCCCGATTGCGGATCAATGATGACGCGCGTGGGCGGAGCACTGGCCACGGTCTTGCTAGAGGAACCAGCGGCAATATCGCCAGTGCTACTCCAGATGATTTCGTTGCCACCACGCAGCGTGAAAATCCGAGAGATGCCGAGGTCCACATTGCCATCGGTAAAGATCGAAATGTTACCACCGCTCTCTGTAATGATGCCCGGAGGTGCTAACGGCGTGCCGATGACGCTGGTGGCTAAGCTCAATTTCCCGCCAGGGGCGAAGATGGAAATGTCGCCCCCACTCTTCGTGCGGATGTCGCGGCTTTGGGTGTTAATATCGCCCACGTAAGTCCCCGTGCCAAACAGCGAGGCGATGGCCGCCAAGCCTGAGGTATAGGTTCCAGCGTTAAGACCTCCTGCTAAATTATGCTCCCGACCAGAGTCCCGCAGCAGCCGATAGAACACCTCCAGCGCGATGCGATGCTGTTCCTCCCTCGGCAGCGCGGTGAAATTCCCACTCGTGAGACCGGGGAAACTAGCCGCTAGCTCCGTCTGATATTTTGAGAGATTAGCCGCCGTGACATAAGTGGTGATAAACGCCTCAAAGTTCAGCGAAGCACTCTCCAGTCCTAGCGCGCCCCCCACCCCAGCGCCCACGATCAGGCTACTACTAGCAAACGTCAGATTCGGATTCCGCGCATTGCCAATACTAGTGATACCCGTGCCCGTGCCGTCTTGCAGACTGGCTCCCGAGCCTAAATCAAGATTGCGCCCCGCCAACACTTCCAGCGTGCCGGGACCATTGATTTGCAAATCACCTAACAACGGCTTCTCACCCGTGGCCAAGCTATTGCCCGCGCTCTGCGCAGTGATGCGCAGCGGAGCCGTAGCATCATAAGGCGTAATGTCGCGCCCAGCACTCACGAGCGACACATCACTCGCAGTGAGATTTTGCAGATAGAACGAAATGTCCCGGATGTCGTTACCCGCAATGACACGGGCGGATTTACCAGCGAACAAATTCAGCCCAGAAATATCGCCTGTGCCCGCATAGAGGTGGAGCGGCTGCGTGTCGCCTATGTGCAAGGGTCCAGGCGCATGGAGGTTCTGTTTATCCGAGAGTGCTTGATTGACCGAGCCGCTTTCAGCGAAATGTTGATTCACGAAATCCAGCAAATTGTTCGGTGTTTCGCGTGCTCGCGTGGCCACAGAAATATTGGTCAGCAGGCTTTGGAAGGCGAATGGCGTGCGCACGCCGGGGAGCGCGTCGGGGTTGGAATCGGAAAGATTGATGATGCTGGCAGACCAGACGTTGCCGTTCAGATCCGCATTGTAGCCCACGGCTTGCAGCCCATTGATCGCCCCGCTCGCCACCAAATCAATCGTGCCCCTAGCCGCTGGAGCCAAGGTGAGACTTCCTTGCAAATTAATATTTCCCGCCATGGCGGTGGCCTTCAGCGTGCCCGGCATGATGCTGCTAGTCACGCCGAAGGGCGTCACGCTGGCCTCATCTAAGCGCAACCAAGGTTGGTAACGAGAAACGGAATTGTCCGTTAGTAAATTGATGTTTTGCAGCCACGTCTGCAAGATCGGTGTGGCCGTGGTGCTGCCCGCAGCCGCCACTGCGGTGCGCAGTGTGACATTGCCAGTTAAAGACGAAAGCGATACCGCCGTGCTAGCGTTGTAGGTATTAAAATACGTTTTATACCAATAAGTGTTACTATAACCCTGCGGCAGCCAGAACGGATTGGCCACGGGACCGAGCAGCAAATCTTTCCGTGCCCGGACATCGAAGCTGCCTTTGCCAACGAAGAGGGCCGTCGGCAACCACGTCTTGCTGTCCAGCGGAGCCGCATTGATGATGCTGCCCAGTGATGGCGTGCGTGTAGCATTGGTCTTGATTTCCCCACCTGCATTCAGCGTTCCCTGACCACGCTCCACGTAGTAAGCCCCACCATCAATGTTGGCCCCCGCATTCACCATCACATTGCCACCACCCAGTTCCACCAGTGTGGATGCAGCGGCGGCACCCTTGGTCAGACGGGCGTTTGTGGGTGCCACGGCATCCACATTCCGCACGTCTCCGCCAGCAGTTAGGCTCACATTGCCACCACCTAACGCGCCCACGCCTTCAAAGAAATTGCTGTAGTCGATCCACCAACTAGTAGAGGCAATTTCGTTGTTTCTAGAGAGCGCGAAGTTCCCATTCGCATCCAACGCCCCACGGCGGTAGAGCCAGTTGAATGGTAATTCGCGACTGCTGTCGTCGATCAATGCGCCCGCTGTGTTCTTCGTTAGATGCCTAATGTCGCCTTGGGCAAAAATGTTCACGTTGCCGCCTGCCAGCGTATATTGCGCGGCGTATCCAGGCGATTGTTGGACCGCGCCCAACGCACCTTGGGTGCCTGTGAGACTGAGCACGGGCACGGCAAACTGCCCGCCTAGCGTGGCGTCCGTGACCTTGGTGCCAGCGGTATAAATGGTGCTGAATTGGTTCAGCAACTGCACATCACGCGCAGCCGCTACGTTGATATTGCCACTGCCCGTGCGGATGACTTGATACAGTTTCCCACCCGTGCCGATGCCAGTGGAAGTCACTGCCGTGGTCCCTGGCGAGGTGGAAAGATTCAACCCGCCATTTTTCCCTAACTGTAACAAGCCGCTCGTAGCACTCAGGCCGGAGGGCGCACGCACCTGATTCCCATTGGCCGCTGTGAAGTCCGCGCCAGCAGTTAGGGTGTAGCTGTAGCTCTGTTGATTGGCTCCCAGTAAAGGATTCTGATCCAGCAGCAGGGAGGTGTAAGCCCCCGTCACAAAGCCATCGTTCAGTGAATTGAAGAACGTCAGATTGCCACCAGCCCGCAGCGTTAAATCACCCGGCACGCTGAGCGGGCCGAATCGATTTCCTGCGAGATTCCAGTCCGCCGTGTTCGTAGAACTCGTAGTTCCCAAGATTAGATCGCCCGTGCGATTGATCACTTCTGCGCCCGGCTGAACCCGCAGCACGCTCTGTAGGGCTGCATTACTCAAGGTTAAACGCGCTAACATGGCATTGTAACCAGCAGAAGCCACGCCTGCATCGCCTACGAACATGATCCCATTATTCCGCACATTGTTCTGCACCGTCGTCGTGATCGTGCTGCCACTAGCATTGGTGAGGTCGAAGATTTTATACCCCTCCGCGATGATCGAAGACGCGCCCGTGATCGTGCCCTCAATCGAACTCAGTTCCAAGTCAGAGCTGCTAGCATTCTGCGGAGCACGCAAATGCAGCGTGCCAGTGAATTGTCCTTCCCCACTGGCGTCCGTCACGCCTAGCTTGATTTGTGAACCAGCACTCAGCGTCAGCAAGCCGCCAGCAGTCCCACGCGTGGCTAGGAAAATATCGCCCCCTTTACCAGCGCTATTGAAGTGCAGACCAGAGGCATCCAGAACCGCAGTGGAACTAAGAATTAGTGACTTACTAGCATCCAGCGCGATGCTGCCACCTTGGTTACCAGCGGCATTGATCTGGCCCGTGATAGTCAGTTTCCCCGCATCCACCGCTAAGCGGAAATTCTGCGCATTACTCACTCCGCCCAGCGTGACATCACCCGTGCGGATACGGAAATTTCGCACTGCGGTAAAGCCTGTGCTATTCAGCGTGGCGTTGGTTCCATCCAAATCAGGAATGGTAGCCGCATCTAGCGAGAACTCGCCTGCGCGGCCTCCCAGGCCGTTTTGACCCGCCATACTGCCGTCGAGCACGAACTGTCCTAACGGAGCACTGATACTCACGCCACCAGCATTTCCCCCACCAGCAGCCGCCGCTACCCTGACCACACTGCCGCTGCCAATGGTCACATTTCCTATGTCCGCAGTCAGCTTCACTTGGCCACCATCACTATACTTCGTGAGATCCTGGATTACGTGTCCAGTGCCTGCTAAATCAAGATTTCCAATGATATTCAAATTGCCGCTGGTGGCCCGCAACGTCAACAATCCGCTCGGCAAAAGAATGTCGCTGCCTTGGGTAAGACTCGCACCGCTCAGCGTTAGGCTGGCACCGCGCCCACCCGTAATCGCTGCCGTGCCTCCACCAGCGGGCTTCTGCACGGTCAGCGCACCACCAGCGGACAGCACTTGGCTAGAGCCCGCCACCCCTGCGATTACAGGCGTGGTGAGGAAAAGATTGCCCTCCACTTTCAGGCTCCCACTGCTTTCATTGATAATGCCTGCACTGGCCTGCAACTGCACGTTGGCATATTGATCGATGTTCAACGCGCCTTGCCCCACATGAATCGTACCGCCTTCCAGCACTAAGGTGCCGCTAGCTGCGGCAATGATGCCCGGGGCGCTGCGGCCAGGGCTGTTGTCCAAATAGATGTTCTGCCCCATCAACCTGGCCGTGCCGCCGCCCGTGTTGAAGCCCCGAATCTCCGCCGCGTGCAGCGCCAACTGATTCAGACTAGCAGTGCCGACTTGCCCCGTACCGTAGATGTCGATAGACGAATAACTCAAGAAATTCAGTGCAGACGCCGATTGTAAATTTGTCAATGCCGCGCCTGCTAAAACAAGGCCTGTGCTTGGTTGCAGCGCGCCCGCATGGTTCAGTATCAGACTAATTTGACCGCTATTTAAATTCACCGTTTGCCCCAGCAAACTCGCATTAGGACTCAGCGAGGTGGCCGATGTGGAGTCCAACGTCACACTCCCTCCTGATAAGCTCACGCCAGCCCCCACGGTCATCATTGGCACCGTAGAAGCGGTTACACCCGTGCGCACCACTTGCGCGTTAGGATCGCTGCTCACGCGCACTAGCAACCCATCGCCATTGAGGGAAATTTTATCCGCCCCCCCGCTGGTGCCGCCATTCTGCGTGATCTGCGCGCTTGCCGCTAAGGTCAGTGCTTGATTGGCAACAAGCACAATGTCTGGTCCAGTCAGCGGCGTGCTGGCATTATCCAATGTTAGATGATTCGTTTTCACGATCACGCTGGTGCCGTTAGCGCCCATTTTGCGAACCCCACCGATCAACAAACTTGCCGCCCCAAAGCCATTCAACTGGCCAGCATCCAAGACCAAACTCCCCGGCACGGGTGCGCCACCGCTGGTGTTGATGAGAATGTCCACCGGGCTGGAAATGTCCACCAAGCCACCGCGTCCGCCAGAGGTCGTCGCTAGCACGCTGCCATTTACGGCCATGGCCGTAGTGGCCGCTAGCACTAGTTGGCCGGCATCAATCGGCAAGCGCGGCACTGTGGCATCGCGCTTGGTCGCGCTTTCGGTGAACCACGCATTAGCGAAGTAGTCTTGATACTCCGAGCGTTGCCGCACCACACTAGCTGGTGCCACTTCCCAGCGACTGAAAATTTCCAGCACCTCGCGCGAGCCATTGAGACTGTTGAAACGATACCCAGACACGAGACTAGCACCATCCGACTTCAAGACCGTGCCCAGCGGAATGCCGGACTGCGGCGTGACGAGCACGGCTCCCGGCAGCAACGCATAGCGCGCTGGTAACAACGTGTAAGTCCCCGCCCGCAAAGCTTCGCTGGCTCCCAGATATACTTGATCGCCAGCCTTCAGGCCGCCGTTTATATAGCCTGGATCGCCTCCCAGGTTGCCAGCATTGCTGCTGTTATTGAATGCCCCGAAAGGCGCAAAGTTAGCGTTGTAACTCGGCATGACCGCAAAGCTAGTGGTCGAGGCCAAGATGTCTTTCGAGCCACCGATGCCTTGAATCCAACGATACGCATAGAGATCGCCCCCGCCGCTGATGTCGATCACCGAGCCTTGCTGCGTGTTCACTGCTAGACCAGCAATGTTGATCGCCTTCACTGGCGGCCCCGCCGTGGTGATGTCCGTGCCCGCTGGATCAATCCACGATGTGCCATTTTGCAGAATGCCATACGGAAATGTGAGACCACCACCAGAAATGGAAGTGAGGCTGCTAGGCAAGAGATTCACTGTTTTCGTAGAGCCTACTGCCAAGCCAGAAAACGCATCCAGCGGAGCCGTGCCCGTGCCATCCCAGCCCAAATTTATAATGCCCAGCGGAGCGCGCAGGATGCCTCCCTGATTGATCACGCTAGCATAGACATTGAGCGTCCCACCCGCCTCAAGCGGTAGATCTCGCCCGCCCGAGGGATTGATGGTGATGGTGCCGGACTGCGTGATGCCACTGATTTTATAGTCAGCCACATTTAAAGTAAACAACGTAGCTGCCGCAGGATAAATTTGCGCAGCCGTTAAGTTTAGATGTCCGGCCATGTTCAGCGAGCCATCGCCACGAATGTCACCATTCCTAGCCGTAAGATTGGCCAGCCCAATGCCTTGCAGCGAGAGATTCCCCATGTCGATATGATCCGCCGTGACGTTGAGAATGCCCGTGCCGTAAGTTGGTTTTGCGTCCGCCACCTTCGGCAAGACATCCAGTGCGTTGCTGGGCAGCAAGAACGCCTGACCCAGCGCCACGTAAGGCGCGGAGAGATTCACGGGGTCCTGCGTTTTGAGAAAACCAGAGTTAGCCACCAACAAACTACCACGCGCAGCAATGTCCACATTGCCCTTAAACTCCACCGCTCCAGATCCGCCTAACGTCAACGAATCGAAGCCTCCACTCAAAAAAGTATCCGCTGCAAAATAGCCCATACCAGGAGTAGCGTTTCCTCCCCCATTCCGCACGGCAGTGCCGATGCCTGCGAATCCAGCGGGCAGCGTGAGCCCGCTTTGTTTCACTAGCAACGAAGTGTCCAGCGGGGTCGGTGTATCCAGCGGATCATAATAACGACCCGACGTGACGATCAAACTGCCGCCCAAGGCAGTAGCACCACCAGCAAATCCTTTGATCGTGGAATCCACAAACAGCTCTTGCGCACCACGCAGAATTACCGTGCCGCCATTGCTATCAACGCGGGTGGCGGTGTTCAGGAAACGATACAGTGGAGAGGTAAGGCCGCTGGAAGTGAGCACCAGTGGAGTCGTTTCTGAGCCAAGGTAATTCGGATGCAAGTCCAGCACACCGTTCGTCCCGGACACGTCGATCATGGAGCCAGCTTCAGCCACGATATTTCCTGACAACGTGACCGTGCCACCGGGCAACACGCTGCCGACCCGACGCCCATAAGCATCTGGCTGCAAGACTACCATGCCAGCGGCCGACAACGAGCTGCGAGGCCCTAGATAGACCGTCGGCAGCGCTTGAGTGGCCGTTAGGTTCGAGGGAAATTTATTGGCTCCGGTGAGCGTGATGTTTCCACCCGGAGCAATCACAGAGCCGAGTAAGGCGATGGTATCCGCCTTGAAATTCACGGTGCTCAAGGGTGGGGTCCGCACGATGGCACCTTCGCCAAACGTCAAATCTCCGCGCACTTTGATGGCCGCATTGTAGTCATCCACGACTGGCAACGAGCCAAAATTCAGCGTGAGCGCAGGCCGCATGGATTCGGGATACAGCACATGCGTGGTGGCAAAGGTCTCGCTGTTTGAAGGATACGGGATCGCCAACAGACTGACCACTTGGGGAATGATAATCGTTTTTGGAGCCACGATTAAGCCCGGAATAAACTTGTCAGGATCTTCCGTCGCGCTACCAATGCCGTTGAGCGTAAACGTCGTGAACCCGCCCTCGTTAAAGAACTCCGGCTGTAAGATCGTGGTCCCGCGATAAGCCGAACGTCCGCCAATCTGGAGCAACAACGCCTGCAACGTCAGCGCTCCGCCTTTGGCATTCACTCCTGCATATCCCTTCAACGTCGCGCCTAATTCCAAGGTGCCACCGATTATGCCGGGCTTCGTGACATCGCGCCCCGTGTTGATAATGAGGCTGCCGCCATTGCCATAAGCCCTACTGCCCGTGGCTCCTAACGCCACGCCGCCAGAGACATCCAGCACCGCTCCCCGTTGCAGATTGGCGCTGAAACTATTGATCGTAATCGTGCCGCCATTCGTCAGCAATGGCAACGCCAGCGGATCGGGCGCGCTCAAGCGATCATCCACTAGCAAACCCGCCGTGCTCACGTTCGCCCCTGGAGCAATGGTCACATTACCACGTCCGACATTCGGCGGAGGCGACGCCGTGAGGAATGGCACCGCCCCGGGCGATAAATTGTAGGCGGTCAATTTCACAGTGCCACCTGGCAAAATAATGTTGCCCTGCACGTTAATGTTGGCTCCAGCCAAAGTCAGGCTACCGCTCGCAGGCCCCGTTAAATCAATGCCACGCGGCACTAGAATGTTCCCATCAGGATTGCTCACCCCAAAATTTCCAAAGCCAAATTCGCTAAGCCAAGTGGGGGGCAGCACCGTCTGCGCCACGCGCTCTGGCCGCAGCGCCAAGGGATTGCCACTGGCATCCACCGTGAATGGACCTGCGGCTGGCAAATGAGCATCGCCAAAGGAAACGCTGGGCGGTGTGGGAGAGAAATCGATCGGTACAGTGCCATTCAATTTCTGCGCAGTGAAATTTAGCTCTAGCGTGGACGCTTTCGCTAGCACGCTGCGTTGGCGCTCGCCATTGAGCGTATTGCCAAAGAAATCTCCATCCAGCGCCATCGCTGGCGAGGTGATCGCAAGTCGCCCACCATCCGCACCAAAGATGTAGCCAGGATCATAGTGGCTGTTCAACATCCACGGCACGGTATAGGTTTCACTAACGCCCCAGTGCGGATGATTCACTTTGAACAAACCATCGAAAATCCCTTGATACACCAAGTCTGGCGTCGCGTTGGCAATGTCTATCAGATGCCCATTCGCCCACACCCGGCTGGTCTGCACGAAGCCACCTTCAAAGTTTGTCCAGCCTGCGGAAACATCAATCTTGGCACCTTGCTGCACCACGACGGAACTGCCTGCATTCAGTTTCACAGAGCCCCCTGCAGTAGTTAGTTCACTCACGGAGCGCTGCACCACATTGAGGAATCCCGTGAGATCACCTAACGGCGTGCCGACCCACACTTGGCCGTTATAAACCCCCGTCTGCCGTAGATCCACGACCAGATTCACGCCCCGCAAGGCCCCCAGTCGTTGCAGCGGACTATCCGCTAATTCCGAGCCGCGTAACTGCACCACGATGATGTTTTCTGAAATGGGGGCAACGGCATCCGTAGTGCCTGCCACATTGATCGTAGTGCCTGGCTCCAGATAAACTTGGCCACCAGAGAACAGCATACTGGAGTCAGGAGTAGCTCCAGAGATGTAATTCCAAACCCCTGCGCTGATGGTCACGTTGGCATTCGGTGCCAGCAAGATGGCATCCGAATCTAGATGGATGGTCTTGCCAGAAATTTCCACTTTGCTAGGCAACGCGAGCTTGGTGCCGGACACCTTATCCGTGCTACTCCATTCCGGCAGGAGTTCCATGGCACTACCTTTACCTATTTCCACATGGCCGCTGGTGCGATTCAGAAATCGCAGCGCAGTGTTGTCGGCGGAATTACTAACCGCATCGTAGTTGGCAGAAAGAATGATGCTGCCATTTAAAGAAACCGTAGTGCTAGAGCGCAGGCCGCCGAGCTGCTCCACGCGTTTCCCTGCCATGGTGATATTCCCGCGCATAGCTTCAATGTAACCGCTGTTGCGGGCAATGCCCACGATGCTAGCAACCGTCGGTGCGCCCGTCACGGCTCCAATGAACGTATCCAGACCTCGCACGCTAGGGTCTTCCGTGCGATGCGCCGTAAAGCCGACTTGCAAGCCAGCAGCCAAAATGGTCTGGCCATCCGGTGTTAGAATGCTGCCAGCGTTATGCACGTTAGGCCCCACTAGCGCGATGCGCCCGCCCACATGATCCGCTGAGGTGGGACTCGAAAGGATGGCTCCTACCTGCACGGTCACATCGCCAATCTTGCCCGCAGGCGGGAGCGGTGGCACGAAGGCAGAGGTCACTTTGCCAGCAGGCAGGTTCAGCGCGGAGAAAAGAAATTGTGAATCTGGATTATTCAGCAGACCGCGATTGATCAGGTTATCATTGATTGGCAATGACGAAGCCACCAACGTGTGGACGTTCACTTGGCTGCCACTGCCAAAGATGATGCCATTTTGATTGATGATGTAAACTTGGCCCTGGGCGCTAATGGAACCCAGAATCTGCGAGGGCGACCCCGTGGGATCAGTCACGCGGTTAAAGGCTATCCACTGGCTGACGTTGGCTCCGCCTGCGCTTTGATCGAAATTTAAATGAGTGTCACGCCCCACATTAAACGTGTTCCAGTTAATGAGCGCTTGCTGGCTCGTTTGCTTAATATTGACACTAGTGATAGCCCCATTTTGCGACTGCGTGGGAGCCTGCGCACCAATCGCACTAGCGAAATGCAGCCCGCCTGGAGCTAGTCCATTGGGGATATTGAGAAGTTGTTGTCCTGGGTGATTGGGGTCCGCCCCCGCGTTGTTAGGCCCACTGCGGGCGGCAGCCTGCGCGGCGGCTTGTAAATTTTTGACCGCTTGGATTGACGAACTCGTGCGCGCTAAGGCATCACGCGCATTCGCGCGGGCTTGGGTGGCGGTAGCGGCGGTGGCGGCGGAGCTTCCAGAAGCGTTCGGGACATTGGCCGCCGTGCCTCCGCGCAGGATGTCGCCAGCCTGGAGCGACGTCGCGAGCGCCAGAAAAATGGAGCACAATGGTTTCATAGCTAAGGCGCGGATTGTTTGAGTGCTTGCGCTAGGGTGAGTTCGTTGATGGACAAAGGATTTTCTTGCAGCAACTTGGCCAGGACCTCCTTGGTGTTGATCTTAATTTTATCAGAGCGCATTTGCTGACGCAGTTGGGCGCGCACTTCATCTAGCAAAGGAGTGTAGGGTGCTTTGCTATCAAGCACCCTCACCACATGCCAGCCATCTTCCATTTTAATGGGCTCAGAAATGGCATTCAACGTGAGCTTGGGCAACAATGTGCGAATCTCTGGCTGCACATCAGTGTCCGCCACCCAACCAATCTCACCGCCCTTGCTAGCGCTGGCAGTTTCATCGCTGAACTCGTTGGCGAGGGAACTGAAGTCTGGTTTCCTGCCAGCCAAGGCCTTGCGCAGCGCTTCCAGCTTCGTCTTGGCGTTGGCGTTGGTAAGGTAGATCTGTGCGAGGCGATATTTCTTCGACTGCTGCAACGCGGCCTTGCTCTCATTGTAAAATAGCTCCAATTCCGCATCGTTCGGAAAGGACTCCATCGGCTCGGCTTGCTTCTGTAAATAGGATTCCACCAGCGTCGTCTGTCGCACGCGCTCAAGCTGCGCCTTCACTTCTGGCTGCTCGTCGTATTTGGCCTCGGCCACTTTGCTCAACACTAATTTCTGCACTAGGACGGAGCGCACCAGTTGATTGAGCAAAGCCGGATTGTCGGCCAACGACGCCAGATCCTTCTGCGGTAAGTTGCCGAGCGACTCCTTGAGTTCTGGCAATTTCAATTCCGCCGGGCCGATCTTTGCAAGCACGCCCAAGCCCGTGGACTGTGCTAGCGCGCAGCTTGCGGAAAGGAGCACTATGGAACAAATGTGCTTCATGGAACAGTTGGTTGACTAGGGGCCGTAGGCTTGGGCTTGGCTTGGGCATCATTTGGTTTCACCTTGGCGTCTTGCAGCTTGTCCTTGTAGTCCTGCACTAAAGTCTCCAGCTTCACCTTACTCAGCCCGGTGAATGGCTCCTTGGAGAGCAATGCCCGGCCTAATCCATAGTTCTCGTAACGTGTCAGAATTTCTTTTCCTAACTGATACAATTCCAGATTCTTGTTCTCCCGATCGAGCGCCTTCCGGTCCAGTTTGATGACTTCATCTGCCAACCGAGCGCGGTCATTTTCCTTCCCTTGCGCAGTGCTTTCCATCTTCTTGAAGGCGTCTTGCCACTGCTTTAGGGACTCATTGGCTTTCACCAAACGAGCCTCTTGGTCGGCAATCTTAGCTTTGGCATCGGCACTATCCTTGTCTGTCCTCGCCTTGTCATCGGCACTGTTTTTCAGGGCCTGTTCCAGCTTCGCTTTCAAGTCCTTGTTGGCCGCTTCCGCCTCGTCCTTGGCGGCTTGCAACGTAGCCGCATCGCCTTGGGCAGTGCGCAGTTGCAGCATGGTGGTCTTTAATTGCTCGCGCATTTTGGCGATGGCCGGATCTGGTCCGGCGGCGGGTTCGGCGTGCGTAAAGGCCGTGAGTAAACTCAAAATGAGGAAAATTCGTTTCATGTTAGAATTTGGTGCTGATGTCGATAAAGAAGACGTCGCTCTTGAGCGGCGGTCCGGCAATTTCTTGGGCACTCATCCATTGGAAGCCCACCTTGGTGCGCTTGGAGAGGGCCATGGAGGCTCCCAGGACAAAGCCTTTAGCATTGGTGCCACCGCCTGCAAATTCAGAATCAGTGAAGCCGTCGATGACTGCATCCGATTCCACATAGCGATAACCCACGAACGCATTCCAGTCATAGCGCTTAGCCAGCGCGGCCTTGCCCAGTTGCAGTTGCAGCATCCACGCGGTGTCACCACCTTCGTATTTTCCGATCTCTGTCGGCGTGGTGCGCGGCGTGGTGTCCGCCGTCGTGGTCGTAGTGGTTTTACCATCGGCCCCAGTGGTGGTGACATCGATCGTAGGCGGAGCGGGGTTCGGACCACGATTATTTACCGCTACTTTTTCGATGTCGCCCTGACGGAAAGCGAGGTTTTTCAGATACTCCCCTTTCAGCGATAACTGATAGGGTTCCCAATTATTGAAATCAATTTTCCCCGTGAGAGCCAGCACTTGGAAGGGCGTAGCATAGCCGAAATATTGATATTGATTGGTCGTGCCGAAGTTGTTCAACGGGCCTGGGACAATGTTTCTCAGTGCCATGTAAGTATTCCCGCGTTGGGCAAAGGCGGGCCGTGTGGTGTCGGTGTTGCCCGCATCGGAGGCGCTAAGCGGCGTATAGGGATCAGACAATTTACCCTCGGCTCCTTTGAAATAATAGTAAGCCACGCCCACTTTGGCATCAATCTTCTTAGTCACTTGCCAATCAAAACCTACTTGGCCTGCGATGAGCCATTTGTCGGTACTATTATACTTGCTAGGTTGATTGCTACTGAAGTTTAGATCCGTGTTGTAGAAGGGCGAGAACGTGGCGTTTACAAACGGCGTGAAGCCTGGGACGATCTCATATTTCCCCTGCAAGGCGATGCCGTCCATCCCCACGTCTTCATCAAAGAGCACGTCAGAACAGAAGAATGGATTATCAAAACGACCGAACGTGAGTGCGAGTTCCTTGCCTGGAATATCCCCCAGTTCCCATTTCATAAAGGCGCGGTCTAACCAGATGGCATACTTACTGAAATTACCACCTTGGCCACTGCCAGATGCACCCAAACTTTGGTTAGTGGTCACTGGGCTGTTGCTTTCCCCAGTGCCAATGCGCAGCCCCCCCGTGAAGCCGTCACCAAGGTCTAACTCCGTGCCAATCCGAGCACGCAGTCTCATGCGAGAACGATTTGCATCAGTATTATATTGAGGGGAAAAATTCGTGCCGCTGGTATCAAATGGCGAGCCCGTGTTAATCGCGTTGAAGTTAGGAAAAGCACCCGTGTTATCATTTCCCTGCGGATAATTATCGACTTCAAAACGTAGCCGAATATCGCCAAAGGGCTTCCAACGGGAAATCCATTCCGGCGTCTGGCCAGCGCCTGTCCACTTCTCCGTCTTAGCAGTGGCCATGACTTCGTCTTTGATTTCATCGCGAATTTTAGCACGTACGGTTTCGGGAATGTAGGGCACGCGCATGTCGTTATCACCCAACGGATCAGCCGTGGAGGCGGCACGAGCGTCTGCGGCGTCTTGCTCAGCTTGAGCGATCAGCGCTTGGCTTTCACCTTGAGTCAGAGCGCCTTTTTTCTCCAAAATGCGCAGCAGATTCACCATTGCATTTTGAGAGGGGGGATTGGCCGCAGCTTGCGGAGTTACTAAATCACCCGCAGGCGGCAGCGCAGGAGCCTCCGGTGCTTCATTAGGTAAGGATGGCTCTGCAGGTGCAGCTTCTGGAGTTTGCGCAAACAGATTGGATACACAAAGCGTAGAGGCTAGGAACAATGGCCAGGGACGGCCAACAAGACGGTAACGTTTTTTCATAGATGGGTTGAGAAAGGAAGCGAACGGCTAGTTCGGTCGCGCGATGTTGATGCGCATGTTGATCGGCATCGGCATGCCGTTAGGGGGAGGCTCGGGGAGCTGGAGGCCCTGTAACACATTGGCATCCAGCGACTGGGCAGTGTTTTGATCGCCACTGACATTGCGCAGCACAGCCTTGGTCACGCGGCCCGTGGAGTCCGTCCAGAGGCTGGCTTCGCAACGGAGCGCGGCGGTTTTGGTGAAGGAATTTCTCGTGATGGCACTAACAAGCGCCTTTTGTGTGGATAGCACAAAGCCATCATATTTGCCTTTCTTATGACCCCCGCCAATGCTCGCCACGCGACGGGGCCCACCGGGCAAGACGCCCCCTGGAGCGACTGGCGCATCATTAGAAGGCGCAGCATCGGCGGGGGAGTCAGGAGGGGTATCGGGTTCATCCACTACTTTCTCTTGCACTACTTCTTTGACCTCCACGGGCGGCGGTGGTGGTGGCGGCGGCAGCGGGGGAGGTGGCGGCGGGAGGGTGATGCTGACAACGTGTTCCACTTTAGAGACGCGCATTTTCTCTACGGGTGGACGGGTGGCTAAATAAGCGGCAACACCTCCGAATGCACCTAACATCGCCAAGAAGGCGAGTGGATTGCGCTTGTAGAGGGGGCGTTCGTCGAACTCATCGAACTCGTCTTCAGGTAGGTTTTGCTTTGCCATAAAATGAGATGGTTTACTTTTCGCTAGCAAGATTAATTTGAGTGATGCCCATTTTGTTGAGCGTGTCTAACACGGGCCAGAGCATGTTGTATTGCGCTAGTCCATCGCCTCGGATAATGACTGGGGAGTCAGGAAATTTCCCCCGCCAGACAGAGATGCGCCCTTCCAGATCGCCCAAGGGGGTAGGGCTGGTGGATTTATCTACCATGACGCCACCTTGGGCGTTGATGGTGATCGAGAGCGGCTTTTTCTCCGTCAACGTGGCTGCACTGCTGCTTTTGGGTAGGTTCACTTTCAAGCCTTGTACGCTGGCGGTGGTCATGATGATGAAGATCAGCAGGAGCACTAAATAAAGGTCCACCATCGGCGTGACGTTGATGTCGTCGTAGGATTTATCGTCGGCATTCATGGCTAATTATTCGTTGGCGGTGGGATAGGCCTCAGCAATCCGGGCGACGAATTCATCAATAAAGATTTCCATGCCATTGATGGTGTCTTTAATACGCGCATTTAAATAGCTGTATAAAAACAACGCCGGAATAGCGACCGCCAGCCCCGCCACTGTGGCCAGCAGCGCACCTGCGATACCCGGAGCGATTGAATTGATCTCCACCTGCCCGCTTTGAGCGATCACAGCAAAGGTCATCATCACCCCAATGACCGTGCCCAGCAGCCCTAGGTAAGGACCACCTGCAATGCCAATGGTGAGGAACACTAACTTGCTCTGCAAACGCTGCACTTCCCGTACGTGGCCACCATCCAGCGTGGCGCGGATGGCTTCGATCGAGCGCCCGGAGAGCCCGGAAAATTTCTCTTTATCCGCATCGATTCGCTTCTGGATTTCTTGTGATCCAATATGATAAATGTGAAACAACGGAGACTGCCGCATGAGCCGCTGTTCTCCGCCGGAGGCTGCTCCCAGCCCCGCCTTGCCGTCTTCGTTGGCGTGATCCAACGCGGTCAGATCACCAGAAATGTCTTTCCAGCGACGGAGGAATGCTTTGGTAGCAGCGGAAATTTTATTCAAATAGAGGAATTTCTGCACACCCACCATCCAGCCCACGATGGCCAACAAAACGCAGCCGATGATCACAATTTTGCCATCGAAAGTGAGGTCTTTACCAATGTTGCGGAACATCTTCACCTGCGAAATAAACTCGCTTTCCTTTTCCGCTTCTTCAGCCGCTTCCACCACGCTTTGCGTAATCATCTTGGCGGCCTCTGGGCCAGTACCTTGGCTGATCGCAGCGAGCTTGATACTGCCTGGTTCGCGCGCTATTTTGGAGATTTCTAACTCATCAATTTCTCCGCTAAATGAAGTATCGCCCGGAGTGTCGGTTTTCCCCAAAATGCTGGGGCCACTCAGTGCCGGAAGGCCCACGGAAATGGTGCCCGCTGCCGTGCCATTGAGATAGAGAGTGATGCTAGGCCCATTGGCGATGACCGCCAGATGCGCCCACGCATTGACGATCAATGACGTGGTGCCCGTGGCGACTTGTTTATTGCCACCTGTGGTAATCTCTACATAAGGCAGCCCCTTATTTTCACCCACCACAAATCCGTTATCGCCCTCCTGACGACTAAAGATCATGGCCTTTTCCCGCAGCGCACTGGGCTTGACCCACAGCGACCAAGTGAGCCCGCCATTGGCATTCCATTGCATGGCTGGATTGTCCATTTTAATGGGCTTGGGAGCAGGTAAGCGCAAGCCGTTGCCAATGATAGCCCCGTAAGCCACCGCACCTGAGGCATCCGGGAGAATGGAGTTAGGACCGGAGTCCAAGGCGGCGGCATTGTTTTCCGCGAAGTGATACACTAAGATCGTATCCGCATCATAAGTAGCCTTAGGTTCAAATGATTTCGTGGCCTTACTATTGCCATAGTAGAGCCAAATTTTGGTAGCTGCTTCTGGCTGTAAGCTGGGAAGTTTCACCCACACCGCCGCCTCTCCGATGGAGGCATCCCACTGCTCAATGTGATACGAAAGCAGTGTCTTATCATCATCCGCCAAGAAACGTAAATCGGACGCATCATCCAACGTGCCGGAAGGGAAATTCGCATCTTTTAAACGGATCAACACGGCCGTAGTGCCAATGGGATTACCGATGGCAAAACCTTTCTCAGAAGTATCAATGGTGATCTTCTTACGCGACGTCCAATCCTTATTCCACCAGTCTCCTGCGTGCGAGAATGCGACGGTGCCCAGCAAGATACTGGATGTGTAAATAAGAGAGCGAAGGGAGGAACAAAGCATGAGAAGATAAGAAAATGGAGTGGAGAAATGCTGTGGTATCTATGTCATCAGACGGGTGACACTCACAAGTTGTGCTGTGTGACGTTGTTGTTTCAGTGGCGTGTTGGCTGCGTGGCTAAGCTGTGGCGGGAGTTGGCTAAAAATCAGTAGATACTTTAAACGACAACAACACCTCGCCCACCTTGGCGTTCGTTTGATTGATCAACGGCCAGCCTGCATCCAGTGAGCCGTGGAAATGATTCTTTAATTTCACCCGCGTGCCGACTCCGACGCTCATGAGTTTGAAGGTATCCTTTTGGTCGGGAAGTGGATCCACGATGGAGAGTCTCGCACCGTCCCAGAAGCCGTAGATGCGCCATTCATTGGCGGGATCGCGGGTGGCTTCGCTTTCCTTTTCTGGCTGAGGGTTCATGCGCCCTAATAAGGATGGAGTGCGGAGTTCTAACGTGACGGCTAGGCCGTTATCACCTAGCTGGGTGGACTCTAGGTAGCCCCGCACGGTGCCCATGCCCCCAGCGGAAAATTGCTCGCTGTTAATGAGAGAATTGGCGGTGCCTTGCGTGGAAATTTTACCGAACACCTGCGCGCCTAACGGCAAGTCTTGGGTATGCGAGGCATCAGCCCTAATGTGGAAGAAAGCCGCGCTGGCTTGGTAGCGTTTGTTGTCGTATTCCAATTCATCGCTGCCGCCTAGGCCACGCAGGCTGAAGGTGGCGGTGGAATTAAATTCCGTAAATGAATGTTTCCCTGACCAGTTCGCGCCATAGCTAGCACTGATGGGGAAATAGGTGATCGGCGTGGCGATTTCACTTGTCCCAACGAGCACGTTCTCTTTGAAATGCTTGTAGTCCACACCGAGGCTAGCGGTCTGGTAGAACTCCGCTTCCGTTGGTAAATTAATCAGCGCCCGCACGCCAAAAATCTCGCCCCGACCAGTCACAGCGGCTCCTCCCAATGTGGAAACATTGCTGTCCTGCTTGGTGGCATTTAGCATCAAGCTGACGTTGTCCAACGAATCGAATTTTGCCAAATAGTAGGCGGCATAAACGGAGGCATCCTTGGGGCTTTCAGGCGCTACTTGATAGCTGATGCCGGCCGCGTGGCCTTTTTGCCAAAGATTCGAATAGTTCAAAGCTGCATTCACCCGCAACGGAGCGGTGTCCGCAGTGTAGCGGTTATTCAATTCAAGGCTGCCATGCAGCGGAGATTTATCTTTCACTTCCAGATCAATATCCACCGTGCCAGGCTCTACGCCTGGATTCACGGACGGCTTCACTTGCAGGTCTGGCGCGGAATTCAACGCGATGATCTCCTTGGTGACTTCATTGAAATCTACCACCTTTCCCTCGGCTAGGGAGGGCACGCGCTGCTTGATTTGATCCAACGTGAAGTATCGCGAATTCCGCACCCGCAGTCGGCCCACAGTATTCTCCGTCACCAGCATTTTGATAACCCCGCGTCTGGGCACTTGTGGCGGCACTTCCACGACGACGGTTTTATATCCTTTGTCTTGAAACGCCTTTTCCAAAGCCGCTCGCGCGCCCTCTACGTCCTTGGTCGTGCGGCTCGGGCCGAGAAACGGATACACTGCTTTTTCCACCTCCGGCAGCGTCAAATGTTGCACTCCCGTGACACGATATTCGCGCACGTACAGACTATCCTCGGGACCGTCCGAGGGAGCCTCTGGCGCGGGCTCATTATCAGGAAATGCCGCATCGGAACGCGGTGACATCGTCGAGGCCGTTTCCGCTAGAGCATTTCCTAACCCCAGCAGCACGCCGCAGACCACGGCTAGAGGGGCGCGCGCGGCGGGCGGGGTAGTGGAAAATGATCGCATGGTGGTATGATTGAAGCTGGGGGAATTAGGGCTCACTTATTTCAATCGCACGGGCTGGTCACAAGTTACGCTGTGTGACATTGTTGTTTCCGATGGTGCGGCCAAGTGCCACAAGTCCGTGGCCCTGTCTTCTTGCAGTGCGGTCATTTAATAATCGTTGGTGATGGTGCCACCATCAATGGGGCGGCTCACATTGAGGCTACTGATGCGCAGGGTGGCATCAGTAGAGAGCAGTTTATTTCCTAGCAGATTAGCGATCGCGTAATTCTGAACTGCCGACAGATTAGCGCGATAGAGCAGGTGCTCATAGGCCCAAATAGAGTAGGCTCCATTGGCCACATTTTCCGGCGTATAGGGCACTCCATTATAAGCTAGGTAATGTGCTCCAGCAGCCACGGCATTGGCCGCATCCAACGTAGGCAGATAGGAAACATAGTATCCACCCAGCGTGGCGAGGGTGCTTTTTGGAAGCACGACTGTAGCCAGATTACCATTGCTGGGATTGCCATCGCTACCTTCTAGGAAATCAATGCCGTTCCGCGTTACGGCTGGATATGGCACGTGACTGATGATGGAGTTTGCCAAAGCTCCGGTGCCAATGGTGGGCTTGTATTGCACGAGGTTTGCATTTCCACCAATACCTGTTTCTACAAGGGTTACAAGACGCGCGCCAGACTCAGGATCACGTCCTGTGGCATAGACATAAGCGGGTTCGTTGGTGGCTGGGAGCACGGCGGTGCGGTCCGAATCCTGCCCCGTAAATACGGCTAGTGGCAACCGTCCCACGCCATATAAGGCCTGCGCCTGTTGCGTGGAAATGTTGTTGAAACGCACGGGCGCATCTTTACTAGCAACAAAGACGTAGGCTCCTGCGCCTACCTTCAGGTCCGTCAGCACGGGAGTGCGATAGACCGTGGTGTTCTGAAAGGTATCCACCGCTGCAACGTCGGCCACGAGGGACTCTACAGCCGCTCCGGTATTCAGCGCTGATGGCGTGCCCGCAGAGCTTTGAAGCGTGGTGGTCTTAAGGAAACTGATCTGCTCATTGGTGGTCACGACGCGCACGCCAGCAGTGGAACCATTCCATGAAGTGCGGAAATAAATGGTGTCCGTGCCGCCCGTAGGTAGGGCGATGGTGCCGGTCCAAATACTTTGCTGTGCTTTATTGATGTCCGTGCCAGTATAGGCATAGGTAAATGAGCTACCGGTGTCAGTTAGGACATGCAAGATGGCGCGGTGCACGGCATCGCCAAAGGCTTGGGCACCCGTGATGCGGATGTCAATGGCGGCGGGCGCAGTGGACAATGTGACTAATGAGAATAGCGTGGATAACAGATAATTAGATTTTTTCATATTGTATATAGTTTTTAAAATTGAGAGGGTAGATTATGGGAAAACGAGACGATAAAATGCTTTGTCAGCTGGGGGATTGGGATCAGTGAAATTGATTGCCCCATCAAGTGCTGCGGGCACGGTGGCTAGGGTGAACCAGTCCTGCAGGCTCTGGCTGCGCTGGATGCGATAGGTGGTCCCAGGATCGCCTCCGAAGCTTATGGAAACATAGCTACCGTAATGCGTGAGGCTGCTGGCAAGGGGTGGCGAGGACCGATATTTTGTAAACGCTACCCCCCCCCCCCGTGTTAATATTGAAGGTGCCCAGAAGTTCCGCCGGACTGCCGATGCTGGCACCTGTGGCAGGCGTGATGCGGTAGAGATCCAACGCGGCAGCGATGGCTCCATTGGCAAAGTTTCCTTCGATGATCGGAGTAAAGTAAGCATAGCTGCCAACTTCATTTACAAACGATCCATAACTATTTACGTCCGTTAGCACTTGCAGCGTGCCCACGGGGCTATTGCTAGAAGATTGGCGGGCAAGGTTATTTGATTTAGTGTAACCCGCGCCTAGACTGCCAATCTTATTAGACGGCAGCGCCTGAGCCGCAGCCGTGCCGCGCAGCCGCGACACGGTGCGGAGCCCAGGGGCTGCGCGTGGAGTGGTAACATAGAGCGTGCGGCCAGGATCGGTGCCCACCGATGATACACCTGTGGCTCCAGAAACACTCCAGAGCACTTCCGCACGATTATGCCAATCACTTCCAAAGTAATTTATTAAATCCAAGCCCCAGTCGCCCAGACCAGCCACTGTGAAGGAGGCGG
>JAYVOP010000170.1:0-6090 GCA_043757865.1 Verrucomicrobiales bacterium
GGCTTTGTCGATTTCCAGCACGATGGCTTCCACTTCGTCGCCCTTCTTGAGGGTTTCGGATGGGTGGTTGATCTTGCGGGTCCAGGAGAGATCGGAGACATGCACCATGCCGTCGATGCCTTCTTCCATTTCCACGAACGCACCGTAGGCGGTGAGATTGCGGACCTTGCCTTTGACCTTGGAGCCGATAGGGTAACGGGAGTCGATATCGTCCCATGGATTGGTGTCCAGTTGGCGGACGCCCAAGGAGATCTTCTGCTCTTCTTTGTTGATGCCCAGCACCACGGCTTGGATGTCTTGGCCCACGGTGAGCACATCCGACGGACGCGCGATGCGCTTGGTCCAGGACAGCTCGGAAACGTGGATGAGGCCTTCGACGCCTTCTTCGATTTCGGCAAAGGCACCATAGGCAACCAGCTTGCTGATCTTGCCTTTGACGTGGGTGCCGGTGGGGTAACGGGCCTCGATGTTTTCCCATGGATTCTTCTGCATCTGCTTGATGCCCAGGGAAACGCGCTCTTTCTCTTTGTTGACGTCCAAGATCTGCACCAGCAGCTGCTTCAGAGCGGCGGCTATAAACCATGAAATGCTTTGGCCATATCCTCGTCTAGAAAGTGATTTGAGGGCTGAAATTTGCTTTTAATGTTCCGGTTCCATTTCCAAGAAGTATTTACCTGCCGAAAATGGCGATAGCAGAAACCTTCAATGCTTGTAGGTTGAGTCATACCCGAAATATCGTGAACGCGCCACTGACAATCCTCGGGTGTTCGCGATGGGACCGTCGCCCACTTTTGGGGGCATCGGGCCTCCCCGGCATGAAGGTATTTGTGGTCTCGATGAGTTAGAGGTCGGCCATAACCTTCATCATGACAATGTATCCAACGCCCTCCAAATGTAAGATACCCTTCCAAACTTTGCTCACAGAGCGCAAAAACAGAGGAACCACCTTGTCCCAAGACTAGTTCGTCGATGTCGCAATTAAGCACGGATTGTGCTTCGGCTAGAAACCGCCAGCGTGCATGTTGTAACATTCCATATTGACAAAAATCGGAATCCCAGATGTTCGCTGCGCCACCCGTAGGACCATATGGAAAATCCCAAGCCACCACTACCGCCACTTGGACTCCTGGCACGGAGGCCAGTGTTTCCAAAAGTTGTTCCCTCAAATACTTGGTGCTGCCGTTGTCATGGAGCAGGACCGCATCCGCCCCATGATGAATAACGTGAAATAGCGCCCAGTCGTAGATCCACTGTAATTCATTGTCTTTGGATTTAGTCATTAATACCCGTTTTCCAGAGAACCAAGCCGAAAAATTCGCGCCAATTTCCAAACTTAGTTCATATCCTTGCCCCTCAAGTGTGAGTGCATCCAGCGCACCCATAGTCTCGATGTCGATCCAAAACTCCATGCAGCGATCCAGTTCCACCAATAAATTTGGCGCGTTTAGCCCAGACGCTTTGAAAAAAGACTGCTGCTCCGCGAGCGCCGATTTCAAATTTAGCAGAGGTGGTCCCACGCAGACCGCCATGGAGCCATCAGGGCTTTTGAACACGTCATAGAAGAGTGTTTCATCGTCAAATTTATCCGCATAGTCCCCTGGCTGTTGATGCGCTGGACGGGTGGTTCTTCGCAAGCCCAATGAGGAATCTGCGCTTAGTTTGCACGGTGTTGGATAGACAAGGTGCTTCACTGATCGAGATTTTGAAAATTTGGGAAAGCACGTTCCATGGCTTCCAATAGTCCCGTCACAGGATCGGCGTTAAATTGGTTTCCGCACTGATCGTAAGCGCTATACACATATTCTTGGGCGTTGCTAAAGCCTTGGCGTTGCCATGCAAGATTAGGAAACGCAGCGTAAGTGGGGATGTCCGTCTGCAACTCTGCGATCGCTTGATCATTCGCCATCGTGGCCAAAAAGGAGATCCTTTCTGGATGCGCTAACGCTTTGCGCACAGCGCGGAAGTATTTGGCATGAACCGCCACCGCGTGCATGTCCACGGCCCGGGTGCAGCGGACTATGCCTGGACCATGAATGTCAGGCCTGCTAACGTGCTGACAACCCAAATAGAATATCCCCCAATCTCTAGGGAGTTTGATTTCCTCCAACCGTTTTTTGAATTCAGGATGGAATACCACGTCATCCTCTAAGATTAAGACACTTTCAGCACCACGTCTCTCGGCCTCCCGGATCAATAGCCGCAGGCTAGTAGCCAACGCACACCAGCCTGGTTTGCTGAATTTCCCGGTTCGTTTAAGCCAACGGGCATCTACAGCAGGGAACCGTTCCGCATCGAATCCATGAGTATAGAACTCTATTTCTAAGTCCGCCCTTCTGTCCTCCCGGAAGCCTAAGTTGATATATAATCGTAGTGGAAAAGTCGTCTCAAAATTCATATACTATTGGCCCGGGCGTTAGGGTTCAAACAAGTCGATCATGCCAGCATCGCCCCGATACAGGAAGCGCTGCACGAAGATGCCATATAGAAATTGCAGTTTTTTTTCAGGGCTGTTAAGTTGCTCTCCAGTGGCTGCATGGAGTAAGGCAGCCGTCATGTAGCTTCGCCAGTGGGGGTTGTGAAGAAGAGGGAATTGGATTTCGCCCCGTTCAAAGGCCCGCCGCCGCCAACCATATTTCGGAGCATCAATAATCAAACGATTTAAAGCCGCTTGGTCTTTACCCCATGCAGTGCGCCCCGGTTCTGGCAGGCATTGGGCGATCTCACCCCATTTGCGGACGATCTCCCGACATTTGGAACCACGGAAACCTACCGTGCCACCGTTTGCCCCGTGCCTCCATTTCTCAGATTGCATCATATCATCGGTCAGAAAACAATTGTATGTCCACTGATCTACTTTGTTGGCTTCTGGCTGGTAGAAGAAGTCCCAATCTCCCGCACAAAGGTGATCTAGGTTGCGCAGCGCAAGGCAGTCGCAGTCCACATACAGGATGTGATGGTATTTTTCCACCTCTAGCTTTTCCAGCACCTTCCACTTCCACTCCATAGACTGAGCCCAACCTTCATGCGATTCGGGCAGGAAAACTTCTTCGACTCCCTGCCGTTGTGATAGAAAGATAGGCTCAGGCGTGTTCCTAAAAATAACAATGTCTCCAGTGAAAAACGTTCTCTGTAGGCTCCCTACTAAGAGCTTCGCCATCAAAGCGTGGTTACGTTTTCCCGGGGGGTCGAATGCAAGAGTGTATAGCGAATTCATGGAAAACAAATGATTCAGCGGCTTAAATACTGGTTCATCACTTGGATTCCTCCGCCTTAATGGAAAACAAGTGGCCATATCGTATTGCAAATTCGGGATGAGATTCTAAATTTAATTCCGTGCTGTTCTCGCCGGGCAGTATGATGTGGCCAGTTTCTGGATCACCGAAAAAAAACTTCTTTGGGTCCTTATACGTATATATAGTAGCGAAGTCGGGAGCACCTGAACCAGAAGCCAGTAGAATTGAAAATAGGGAATATTCCTTCAATCTTTTACCGCCCAAGAAGGCCAGGGCATCTGAATATATTGTCCCTTCATTTAAGTGCTCAGAGACCTCACATTTTCGGACGAGATCCTTGAATTCATTAAGCTCGAAAGCGGGAAGCGTAAACCAAGTGCAGTTTACTGAATTACCTTTTTGTAAATCATTTAAATATTTAGGAGCTTTCAGGTGCGTAATTTCCCATTGCTTTATTTTAGTTTTAGCCAATTCCAATGCCTTTCGGTGTTTTTCCAAGAAATCAGGGGTTAGTTGTTTCTTCTCTTGGGCGCTTGCTTGCTTTAATGCGTCCGCAATCTCCAACCCGTTTGTGTTTTGTGATTTACTACTCGCCACAGCATGTTTCGTAGGGAGTGCTGTGGAAACGCCAGGTAAAACATTTTCGGCAGTGCGAACGAAATGAAGACTCCTAAGTAGTAAAAAAGCCGAAAAGGCAACAAGAATCCATAATGAAACTTTAACAGTTTTCGATTTCATTTCGAACTATTTTTTCAAATTAAACAAACGTTACACGTTCTGGCAATGTCTAGCCATCATTCAACGGGTTGCTTAGTCATTGCCAATGTGTGGTGCCTTTAATAAAGGCACCACACTCAGCGATTTGCCATTTATAAAATTCAAATTATCCTTAGTCTTTGATCACGTAAACGGTGCTAGCAGCCAATGTAACTACACCTGTGTTTGCGTTTGTGCTAAAGCTGCCACCTATTATATCGTCTTTTTTCGCTGATTTAGCCGCTTCAACCTGAACAGCCGTTCCACCTGACAGCTTGCTAATGCAGTTCGCTTTGGATGTGCCAGTGACGGCAGTCGCAACCACGTATTTTGTAGCGTTATGCAGCGATTTTTCTTCGTAGTATTCTCCATCTGCTTTTGCGGACAACTTCAGGCTATCCATAACGACCAAGGTGGCTACCGTTCCGGCCCCCAATTTCTTGAGGAAGGCACGCTTACCCAAATTAGAATTCCACAGTAGTCCGTCAGAATTACGAGAAGCAGAAGTTGAGCCCCCCCCCGTTTGTGTTAGTGCTATTTGAATTTGATTTCATAAACCTTAAGAATATTCAATTTATCAGTCAGCGTCAATAACAATCGCAAATTTCTGAAGTAATTTTCCGCGCAGGATTGGGGAGGGCTTCGAAGGCGGCGGTTTGAAAGGCCCTGCTGCGCATCGCGTTTGAGTTGCCAAACCTTCATCGGGTCGTAGCTGGCGGCTTTGATGGATGGAGAGCCCCCAATGCAATTAGGCGTTCCACTTTAATGACGCGGGCTTCCACTTCTTGGCCCACTTTGCTAGTGGCGCGAGGCCACAGCAATCAAAGGTAAGCCCCAGCGCTTATTTTCTGCCGCTACTTGTTTGGCTACTTTCTTCATGGCGGCGGAAGCGGTTTTTGCTAGAGGGGAAACAGGTTTCAACAGCGGTCGTTTAGAAGAGGTGAGATTTGGCTTTTTCATAGGTTGCCAGGTCGTAAATGGTGGTGATTTCTAGTGCCCATTCTGCTATCAGTTTCGGGGTTTGCAAGCTGGCATTGTAGAGCAGGGCGGTGTGGGCCAGGGGACGATAGACTTGGAAAAAATGGCTGAGACTTGGGTTGAAACGGCGTTTCAAGTCGGCTAGTGGAACGTTGTGGCCACCTTTGATGACGCGTTCTTTAACGCGGCGGATGGAATGCTGCAGGCGCTCTAAATAGAGGTAGCAAAGGGTGATTTGATAGCCTTGCTGCTTGGCTGTTCGCAACATGGTGGCGTAGGTGCGTCCGCTTAAGGTCGTTTCAAAGCCAAAGTTCAGGCGTTGTTGCGCTAATTCTTTCCAACGGCACAATAGCAGACGGGATGCCCGGAAGGCGGCGGCTGGTGGGTCGAGCGGGGAGAGTCCCGCTGCGATGGAATCCGCATTGAGGAATTCCTTGATGTTTACGGCTGGCAGAAAATGACGCGCAAAGGACGTCTTGCCGGCTCCGTTCGGTCCAGCGATGACGTAAATTTGCGGTGGTGATGGGTTCATTTAATTTTGGTTACTCACCTCAAAACCCCGCCGGCCTTGCGGCTGACGGGGTTTTGCGTGATTTGATGTCTGACTTAAGCAGCTAGGCTTATGGACTGGAAGCCCAGGCCACGGCTACTTGGTCTGTCCGGGGCGCCATTCTTCGGTGGCGAATTGGAAGGCTTGTTCCAGGCCGACCATGTCTGTGGAAGGACGGAGGGCTTCGAAGGCGGCGGTTTCCCGCTTGAGTTGCTCTTCGTCGTAGCTGGCGGCTTTGATGGAGAGGCCGATGCGGCGTTCCACTTTGTCCACTTTGATGACGCGGGCTTCCACTTCTTGGCCAACTTTGATGATGTCCTTGACGCGGTTGACGTGTTCTTCGCTGAGCTGGCTGATGTGCACCAAGCCGTCGATGTCGTCTTGCAATTGGATGAAGGCACCAAAGCTGGCGATCTTCGCCACGATGCCTTTAACCAGATCACCGACGTGGAATTTCTCGTCAATGCCGCTCCATGGATCGCCATCCAGTTGCTTGCAACCGAGGCTGATCCGTTGGTTGGCTTTGTCGATTTCCAGCACGATGGCTTCCACTTCGTCGCCCTTCTTGAGGGT
>JAYVOP010000171.1:0-1667 GCA_043757865.1 Verrucomicrobiales bacterium
CGCAGTGCTCAAAGTCATGCCAGAGTGCGTGCCGGATGCATTTGCAGCGTATCCAGAATTAAATGGTTTCGACCTCCACGCCGCCGATGGTCACGCCCACGCCGCCGATGGTCACGCCCATGCCGCCGCGATTCACGATCCCCAAAAAGCCAG
Source organism: Verrucomicrobiales bacterium (assembly GCA_043757865.1). GTDB lineage: Bacteria > Verrucomicrobiota > Verrucomicrobiia > Verrucomicrobiales > V1-33 > JAGNEJ01. The sequence goes on from JAYVOP010000171.1 coordinate 154, forward strand.
CGCGAAAAGTAACACGGGGTTATCAATAAAACGCACATGCACTGGGCGAAGGAGCGCGGAATTGCACTCCGCTTCATCTCGCTGCCGGATTGCAGGGGCGCATCGCATGATGGTGCCCGGCCACTGAAGGGGCGCACGGAACGTCCCCAGCACCAAAGCGCCCTCCGTGGCCAACGCCTCCATACGCCCCTTTGGGGCGGAGCCCTTATTTGGACTGTGCCCCAGGGTTCTGCTCGTTCCGCGCGCCACCCTGGGCTTTCACCGCAAACGCCGTTGGCGGGGAAATACCCCCAGGCTGTTGCCCGTTGGGGAAACAGGCCGTGCGAGTAACTATTTTGTCCTGCACCCGCAGTGGCTCGATGCACTTCAATCTCCAAGCCCCCATCAATGCGGGAATATTGACGATGAGCAGGTGGGCATCGGCGGAACCATGCTGCGGCATCTCCGCTATCGCGACCCCAAGACAGGTGAAATCTAAGATTGCTTAACCAATGAAATGACGATTCCGCCGGGACTCCTCGCGCGACTCTACCAAATGCGGTGGGACCTTGGGCGAAGCTCGCCAGCCCATCTTCATTTTCAAATGCTGGCCAAAGGTTTACGATGAAGTAAAAAACAAGTGCGACGAGAAACGAGCCTGGGCGAGCAGTCCGACCGCGAAAACGATGCAGGCCACATTGATCTGCCTAGCGCACAATCTGATGGTCATCCATGAACAAAAATTAGCCCGAGAAGAGGGCGTGAGGAACACCAGCGAAATCAAACGCAAAGCCCGCCGTATCGAGCAGACGGCAGAGACACTAGCAGCGAAAAATGAGACCCTACCAGTGCTCCAGCAAGACTTCCAACGGCTCACCCCACGCAGCGTAAAATACCTCCGCTGGCTACGTGCCTACCTGTTTGTAGAAGCTCCCTGGAGCGCGGTGGTGGCCGCCCTGAAAGATTCCTATGCGGTTTTTTAGAGCCAATGTGCGACACCGTTGTGTCATAAGTGTAACCCCAGACATTGCTATTCTCCCGCTTCACTCCCGTGACATTGTAGCGGTCGTAGTTGTAGGTAAAGGATTGGAGCATGGTGGCGGCGGAAGTGTAGCCGATATAGCCCACGCGGCCTGCGGTGTCTAGGGTTTGCGTGCGGGCACATGTTGTATCTCGTCATGTTCAAGTAAATACCGCCTGTCTTCTCATCATGTATTATTGCTGTGCATTATTCACCAGTTTTTAGAAGGGACAAATATAATGAATGTGTTTTCTTCTTTGATCAGGACGAAGAATTCATTAACGCAATTTATATCTTCATATAAAACCACGTTTTTGTTTGCTGTACGATCAATAAAATATTGATGCAATCCAAAAATTGCCCCGATTGTGCTTCCTGCCTCTTTTCCGCCTTTAAGGTTACGGACAACATATTTTGGGCACAACGGGAATCAGTGGGGAGTGGACTCCGACGAATTTCTTGCTATCTAGACTGAATGAGCGAACTCAACATCAAAGCATTTTATAGCCAATCC